>CAMWWS010000033.1 GCA_947178085.1 uncultured Lachnospiraceae bacterium
ATTTATAATAAAGGTAGAGTAGAGTTGACAAAAAGCACAATCAGTGATAAATTATCATCAATAAGAATCCCATGGGGGAGTAGCAAGCGTATATCGTAGCAAGTCAACATACTGACCTCTAAGGTCTGGCTTGTTTTAAATTGCGAGACTCATGTATAGCTTGAACTATGCATGAAGTCCATATATTTACAATATGTACCCAAGTATAGTGTGAAGCTGTACTTGGTTTTTTATATTTATTGTATGAAATTACGCTATGCTGCCCAATGCTTATATTAACGATTTCTAGGAGGAACAAAAGATGGAGTGGAGTTTATTATTTTTCTTTAACAGCATACTTCTTGGAGTAGGACTTGCCATGGATGCTTTTTCGGTGTCTCTTGCGAATGGACTAAACGAGCCGGACATGAAGAAAGATAGGATGTGTGCAGTTGCAGGGGTATTTGCAGTTTTTCAGGCAATAATGCCGATGATTGGCTGGATATGTGTTCATACTATAGTTCAGTACTTTGAGGCGTTTGAGAAATTTATTCCGTGGATTGCATTGGCGCTGCTTTCATATATTGGCGGAAAGATGTTGATAGACGGAATAAAAAATAATGACTCTGAGACAGAGAAAACTAAGGTGGGCGTTAAAGAACTTATGATACAGGGCATAGCTACTTCCATAGATGCTTTATCTGTAGGATTTACGATTGCCGAATACGGACTCATAATGGCTATTGTATGCGCACTTATTATTGCTGTTGTGACATTTATTATATGTATGGCAGGACTTATTCTGGGTAAAAAATTCGGAACCAGGTTTTCAAATAAGGCGTCTATATTGGGTGGAGTTATACTGATTGTAATAGGACTTGAAATTTTCATTACAGGTGTATTGCATTTATAAAATTTTGAGGTATAATAGTCTGACTATGACTTAATTTTTACAGGCGTGGAAAGGATTATTATATGACTGGTAATGTTAGAAGAAAATACATAGGCGATAAAGCTTTTTATAAGATGGTTCTGGCAGTAGCGGTGCCCATAATGATTCAAAACGGTATCACAAACTTTGTAGGAATGCTTGATAATATTATGGTGGGGCAGGTCGGAACGGAACAGATGTCCGGCGTGGCAATCGTCAATCAGCTTCTTATGATATACTACCTGTGTCTTTTTGGCGGGCATGCCGGCGCGGGAATTTTTACGGCACAGTATTACGGTCAGAAAGATTCAGAGGGAATCAGGCACACATTCCGTTATAAACTTTGGATGGCGTTTATTTTAACAGCAGGCGCTGTTATTTTATTGCTGCTTTTTGGAAGAGAATTGATTCAGATGTATTTAAACGGCAGCAATGACGGAGGTGACCTTGCAGCGACGCTTGGTTATGGTATTAGTTACATGCATGTAATGCTTCTCGGTCTGCCTGCATTTATGGTAGTACAGGTATATGTAAGTATTTTACGCGAATGCGGGGAAACGGTAGTTCCTATGAAAGCAGGAATTGCTGCGGTCCTGGTAAATTTATTTTTAAATTATCTGCTCATTTACGGAAAACTCGGCTTGCCTGCACTAGGCGTTATAGGCGCTGCCATCGCAACAGTAATATCAAGATATGTTGAAGCGATGATTGTAATTGTCTGGACACATACACATAAAGAAAAGAATCCTTACATAGTGGATGTTTATAAGACTTTGAAAGTGCCGAAACATCTGATTGGGAAATTTTTCATAAAAGGTGCACCGTTATTGATTAACGAGACAATGTGGTCTGCAGGTATGGCTGTCCTTATCCAGTGCTATTCTGTAAGGGGCTTAAGCGTCATAGCGGGACTTAATATTTCCAACACAATCAACAATGTGTTCAATGTTGTATTTATTGCAATGGGTGATGCGGTGGCAATTATTGTCGGGCAGCTTCTGGGAGCAGGAAAAATGGAAGAAGCAAAGGATACGGATAACAAGATTATTGTATTTTCCGTTTTAAGTTGTATAGGAGTAGCGTTACTGATGATTTGCATTGCACCGTTCTTCCCACGGATTTATAATACGACTCCTGATGTAAAAGCACTGGCGGTTCAGTTTATTATTGCGCAGGCGATTTTTATGCCGCAGGCGGCGTTCATGCATGCAGCATATTTCACCTTGCGTTCAGGTGGCAAAACGATTGTCACATTTTTATTTGACAGTGTATTCGTCTGGTGCGTCAGCGTTCCGGTAGCGTATTCATTAAGCCGCTTTACCCTGATGCCCGTTATTGCTATTTTTGCCATGGTACAGATTGCGGACTGGATTAAATGTATCATAGGATTTATTCTTGTGAAAAAAGGTGTATGGCTGCAGAATATAGTGACTGAATGAGAGTGATTGATTTATATGGAGAACGGAAGAGTTAGGATTATTGACATTGCTGAGGAGTTGGGATTAAGTACTGCTACCGTATCGAATGTTATTCATGGGAAGACAAATAAGATGTCTGGTAAGACGGTGAAACGCGTACAACAGCTTCTGGAGGATAGACAGTATATTCCGAGTATGGCAGGTATACTTTTAGCACAAAATGATTCTAAAATTGTCGGAGTAGTTATTAATGACCATAAAAAATATGAAGGGCATACTCTGGAGGATCAGTTTATTTCCGCATCGGTGAACGCATTGGCAAAAGAGTTAGAACAAGCAGGAAAATTTCTTATGCTTAAAGTTACTGATAAATGGAATGAAATTCCCAAATTTGCTTCTATGTGGAATATGGAGGGCATGGTACTGATTGGCTATTGTGAACAGGATTATAAAAAATTGAGGGAACAGATGCATATCCCGTTTGTTGTTTATGACGGATATATGGAAAGTTCCGGAAATCTTGTAAACATTGAAGTAAATCACTTTGATGGCGGGGTACAGGTTGGACGTTATCTGAAAAGCAGGGGGCATAGCACTGTGCTTTGTATATCGGATAATGATATCTGCATGGATATGGAAAGATTTATGGGATTAAAAAGCGAGATTCCGACGGCAGAACTCATGGTTATACCTATGGAGCAGGAAGCTCGCTTTATTTTTTACTTGGAACATTTAGATAAAATAAAAAATTATACTGCAGTTTTCGCGGTGTCTGATTATTATGCAATGGATTTTATTCAATTTCTAAAGAATGTAGGAGTATCTGTTCCGGAGGACATCTCGGTAGTAGGATTTGATAATGTGAGAGAGTGTAAAAAGTTTGTACCGGCGTTGACTACGATAAAACAGGACTATAAGCAAAGAGCATCTTTAGCAGTTGATATGTTAAGCCGGTTAAAAGATGGCTGCTGCAGAGAAAAAAATGTGATTTTACCAGTAACTCTGATAGAGCGTGACAGTGTATGTGATGTAAATATGCACAAAACTTACGGCTGATTTTTGTCATTGGTTATGCGTTTAACCTTTGCTATTTATTGTAGTTCATTTTATTATTTTTACAACTGCTTAACGTAGATTGGAGGAATAATAAAATGGGAAGAAAGGAATTTCAGAAGGAACTACTCCAGATAGCTGTTCCCGTAACATTACAATGTCTGATGCAGTCTTCATTTTCTGTAGTAGATCAGATTATGACTGGACAGCTTGGAAGTATATGTATTGCAGGTATAGGATTGGGTGGAAAGTTTGCGTCTATTTATTCAGTGGTAATTGCGGCAGTTGCATCTGTGGCAGGCATTATGATGGCGCAGTACATAGGAAAGAAGGACGCAAAAGAAGTAGGAAGAGGTTTTTATACAAATTTAGCAGTCGCTCTGATATTAGTGGGGATTTTTACTTTACTAAGTGTATTGATACCTTCTCAGATTTTGGGGTTATATAGCAATGATGGGATTACAGTACTGGAAGGTGTGAAATATCTCAGGATATATGCGCTTAGTTTTCTGCCGGTGGCGGTTACGTCAATTGTTTCAGCATATCTTAGATGCGTACAGGCAGCAAAGATACCGTTATATGCGGGCATTTTTGCCAGTATAACAAATACTGTTTTAAATTATGTGCTAATCTTCGGAAATGCGGGTTTTCCGGCAATGGGTGTAAATGGAGCAGCATGGGCATCTGTGATTGCGCAGCTGCTGGGCTGTATAGTTACGGTTATGTTATTTTTTCTTTTACGACGTAAGTGTTCATGGAAAATTCCATTTGAGATCAGTATGGACAAAGGGTATATAAATCAGTATTTAGCTATTTTAATGCCGCTGCTCGTAAGCGAATTTTTTTGGAGTCTTGGAGAAAATGTATATGCGTCAATTTATGGACATGTGGGAACAAAAGCTTTTGCTGCAATGATATTGACTAATCCTTTGCAGGCATTGGTAATGGGAGCACTGAGTGGTGTATCACAGGCAGCCGGAGTGATGATAGGTAAGAGGCTGGGAGCTGATGACTCAAATTGCGCCTATCAGGATTCGAAAAGGCTGATGTATACAGGACTTGTCTGTTCCGTTCTGATATCGGTATTTATAATTGTTTTAAATAATTATTATGTATTGATTTTTAATGTTGAAGAAGACGTAAGGCAGATGACAAGTTTTCTGCTTATAGTATATGCCCTTGTTGCACCTGTAAAAGTACAGAACATGATTTTAGGTGGAATTTTGAGGAGTGGAGGAAAGACAACCTATGTAATGTTGATTGATCTGATTGGTACATGGATATTTGGTGTACCCCTTGGAATGTTAGCTGCTTTTGTATTTAATTTACCAATTGCAGCAGTTTATTTTGTTTTGTCTATGGAAGAGTGCATACGAGTGATAATTTCATTGGTTATATTCAGAAAAAAGAAATGGATACAAAGATTGTGAGAAGGAAAAAGAAAATCAGCAGAGTAGTGAAATCGTCGCCGTTAGGCGGCGATTTTTTCACAAATTCATCACACATAATTTAAGCTTCGCTTAAGTTTCGAGTTATATACTCATAGCATAAAAGGGAAAGGAAGCAGCGAAGAATGTCGCAAGGTACAAGATTATTATGGCATATCAGGCAGTATTTGAGCGTTACGAGATGAAGTACATAATTACAGAGAAACAGAAAAAAGCTATGCTTGAAGCTATGCTCCCGTATATGAAACAGGATGGGTATGGACATACCACAATCAGAAATGTATATTTTGATACGGATAATTACAGGCTGGTAAGGCGCTCCATAGAAAAGCCTGTTTACAAAGAAAAACTCCGCATCAGAAGCTATAAGAGAGTAGCTCCTCAGGGAGAAGTGTTTATAGAGCTTAAGAAAAAGTTTGATGATGTAGTGTATAAACGCCGCGAAGAACTTTCACAGGAAGAAATGCTTGAGTGGCTGGCGAAGGGGTCCTTTCCGAAGAAGACACAGATAGGGGCTGAAATTGATTACTTTTTCCAGTTCTATCAGACATTAAAACCCAAAGTATTTTTATCATATGAGCGGGATGCTTTCTATTCATTAGATGGCAGCGATTTCAGGGTTACATTTGATGAAAATATTCTTGCCAGAGAACAGGAACTTTCGCTTTCAACTGATATATGGGGAGAAAAGCTTTTAGATGATGACATTGTACTTATGGAAATAAAAGCCTCAGACAGAATACCTCTCTGGATGACGCAGGCACTGACACGGGAGAAGATATACAAGACCTCATTTTCCAAGTATGGAACAGCGTATGAGAAAATCATATGTGGCGAGCGCAAAAAAGCGGTTGATTTCCATATTGCATAAAAAAGAGAAAGGATTTAAAAAAACATGTTACAGAATATTTTTAAAGGATTATTTGATACCGGCAGCGCCGGCATAATATCAGTATCGGATTTTATGATTTGCATTATCGCTTCACTTGTTATAGGACTTATAATAGCGGTTATGTATATGTATAAATGTATATATTCAAAGAGCTTTATTGTTACGCTTGCTACGCTTCCGGCAATCGTGTGCGTTGTGATCATGATGGTAAACGGAAATATAGGAGCGGGCGTGGCAGTCGCTGGAGCTTTTAGTCTGGTGAGATTCAGGTCGCTTCCCGGTACTGCGAAAGAAATCGGCGTGATTTTTCTGGCAATGGGGGCAGGACTGATAGCAGGAATGGGATATATAGCGTATGCACTTCTTTTCGCTGTGATTCTTGGACTTATTAATATGCTATATGCGCATATAGGATTGGGAGAAAAGCATCGTGCAGCCCTTGATAAGACCATGCACATTACTATTCCCGAAGATTTGGATTACTATGACGTATTCGATGATATATTTGAAAAATACACAAGTAAGAGCGAGCTTATCAATGTTAAGACCACGAATATGGGAAGTCTTTTTAAGCTTACTTATAATCTGTCGTTTAAAGAAAAGAATACGGAAAAGGCTTTTATTGATGAGGTGCGCTGCAGAAACGGAAATCTTGAGATAACATTATCCAATCAGGAGAATTATGCTGCGGAGCTGTGATTTATAGTGAAATAGAAGAAGGAAGAATTAATTATGAAACGATTTAGATATTTATCAATATTATTGTCGATAACTTTGTCAATATGCTTACTTACCACAGCATGCGGAAAAAATATAGATATGGGTGCAGCTGATACTCAGGGCATTAATACTGATAGCAATTCAGATATTAATGCGGTTACCGTAGCTGCCTCGACAACTGCAACTTTTATAAATACCTCGGAAATTTTCTCGAATCGAGATCTGAGTGGAGAATATGATGAGTCAAAATGTGATAAAATAACGCTTTCGGATACAGGCGCTGCCTCGGATTCAAAAGGAGTAGTCATAGATGGAAGTACAGTTACGATATCAAAAGAAGGAGATTATATATTAAGCGGAACACTCAGTGACGGAATGATAATTATAGATGTAGATAAGACTGAGAAGGTTCAGCTTGTTCTAAACGGAGTGAACATAAACAGCGATACTTCCGCAGCCATATATGTAAAAAATGCTGACAAGGTATTTGTGACGCTTGCCGACGGCACCGTTAATACACTATCAAATGGCGGCAGTTTTATGGCGATAGATGACAATAATATTGATGCGGTTATTTTTTCAAAGGATGACCTGACGCTGAATGGTACAGGAAGCCTTACGATTACTTCTCCGGCAGGGCATGGCGTCGTATCCAAGGATGATCTTGTAATAACAAATGGCGGCTACGACATTACGGCATCTTCCCATGGACTTGCAGGTAAAGACAGTGTAGCAATAGCAGACGGAAGTTTTAATATAGAAGCCGGCAAAGATGCCATACATTCTGCAAATGATGACGACAACACTGTAGGAAACGTATATATCGGAGGCGGAACCTATGTTTTTGATGTGGAAAGCGACGGAATAAGCGCTATAAATGAGATAAACATTGCAGGTGGAAGCATTTCAATAGATAAGTCCTATGAAGGTATTGAGGGCAGAAGCATAAACATTAGCGGCGGCAGAGTAGATATTATCTCATCTGATGATGGATTAAACGCTACGGATAAGAGAGGAACTACCGATAACGCGACAGGTGGAAACAGCAAGGATTTTCGTGGCGGCATGATGAACGACATTCAGAGCGATGCAATTATCAATATTTCAGGCGGCATTATTAATATTAATGCCGAGGGCGACGGCATTGATTCAAATGGATATATCACGATGAGCGGCGGAGAAATCTATGTGTCAGGACCTTCAAACGGAGGGAACGGAGCGCTTGATTATGGCATAGATGCAGTTGTAAGCGGCGGTATTATAGTGGCGGCAGGGCAGAGTAATATGGCTCAGAATTTCGGTTATAATTCGACGCAGGGTTCTATACTTGTAAATACACAGAAGCAAAATGCAGCGGGTAGCGACATCACCTTGTTAGACAGTGAGGGAAATACGCTTGTTGCATGGACGATTGAAAAAAGCTATAATTCTGTTGTAGTAAGCTGCCCTGAGATAACGGCTGGAAAGTCATACACCCTGATAACAGGTGAAACGACTACAGAGATTACTATGGATGGACTGATTTACGGAGATGGCTTTAGCTTTGGTGGACATAGCGGATTCGGCAGTTCCGACGGTCACAGTGGTGCCGGCGAACACGGAGACCCCGGAAGACCCGGCGGTCACGGAGGGTTCGATGATTCTAATATCCCTGACGCTCCTGATGAATTTAAGGATGGAAAAAGACCTTTTATAGATTGAGAATAGAGGAGATTCACATGAGACTACTTCTTGCCGAAGACGAAACATCCCTTGCGAAAGCAATCGTGACAATACTGAAAAAGAACAACTACACAGTTGATGCAGCCCGTGACGGAGTCGAAGCGCTGGAATATCTGGAAACGAATGAATACGACGGCGTAATACTAGACGTGATGATGCCGCGCATGGACGGAATCAGCGTACTTAAGCAAATACGAAAATCAGGCAATTGCGTTCCGGTAATCATGCTTACGGCTAAGGCAGAGGTAGATGACAAGGTGCTGGGGCTTGACAGCGGTGCGAATGATTATCTGACTAAACCGTTTGCTGCAAAGGAGCTTTTGGCACGTATTCGCGCAATGACAAGAAGTGGTACGGCAGCAGTGCAGCCGGATTCCAGACTGCGATTCGGAAATATCACTCTTGATTGTGCAACTTTCGGACTGTCATCACCATATGGCAGCTTTACGCTGGCCAACAAGGAATTTCAGGTGATAGAACTTCTTATGAGAAATCCGGAACAGATTATATCGGCGGAACAGTTTATGGACAAAATATGGGGTTTCGAATCAAATGCCGAGAGCAATGTGGTGTGGACTTATATATCATACTTGAGAAAAAAGCTTGTGGCGCTTAAAGCGGATGTGAAAATAAAGGCTATGCGCAATGTTGGTTATTCGCTTGAAAGCATGATTTAAAAGAATAGCATAAAAGCATAACATAAACCATAAAAGGATTTAATGCGAAATGATTAAAAGGTTGAGAACAAAATTTATAATTTTATCCACTGTTTCGCTTATATTACTGCTGGCTATCATTGTAATATCCGGCAGCTTTCTGAATTACAGGGAACTTGTGGCAAACGCTGACATGGTTCTTGCAAAGATAGCCGGAAACGACGGAAGACCAATGCATATGACTCCGCCTGAAAAGAGAGATTTTCCAAAGGATGATGACTTTGAGTGGCATGAAGGATTCTTAGGAAACAGGATGATGTCTCCCGAAATAATGTATGAAGCGAGATTTTTTACTGCAAATATTTCTAAAAGCGGAAACCTAATGTCTGTTAATACGGAAAGCATAGCCATGGTAGATGATGATGATGCGGAAGATTATGTGGAACTTGCGCAAATGAAAAGCAGTGAAAAAGGCTTTATAGAAGATTTCCGATATATTAAAATTCATAATGAAAATGGTATGTATATCATTTTTTTGGACTGTGGAAGGAATCTTAATACATTCAGAAATTCGGTTTTCGTGAACTGCCTTATTTCGTTCATGGGATTATTGGTAATTTTTATTATAATAGTCTTTTTTTCAAAAAGAATCGTTGCACCCGTAGCGGAAAGCTATGAGAAGCAGAAACAATTTATATCCGTTGCCGGTCATGAGATAAAGACGCCCATCACAATAATAGATGCAGATGCCGAGATTCTCTCTATGGAAATAGGTGATGACAATGAATGGCTTCAGGATATATGTGCTCAGACGAGAAGAATGAGTGCGCTTACCAATGATTTACTTAAACTGTCCCGCATGGACGAAAACAGGCAGCAGTTTACCATGATTGATTTTCCCATATCAGATATAGTCTGTGAGACGGTTCAATCTTTTCAGACTCTGGCGCACAGTAAGGGAAGAAATATAGAAACCGAAATTACCCCAATGCTTTCATACTGCGGTGATGAAGACAGTATCCGTCAGGTTGTGGGTATTATTTTGGATAATGCGATTAAATATACGAAGGTAAATGAAGACGGAAGCTGTGACGATATTATATTGAAGTTGGAGAAAAAAAATCATAGTATAATCCTAAGTGTAAGAAACCATGCCGAAACGGTAGGAGATGAGCAGTTAAGGCAGTTTTTTGACCGTTTTTATCGTACAGAGAAATCAAGAGATTCCGAAAAAGGCGGTTATGGTCTGGGCTTGTCCATTGCAAAGTCTATTGTAGAGGCACATAAGGGAAGGATAACTGCGGCTGCGCCAGATGCAGAAACCGTGCAGATAACGGTGGTATTACCGGGCACGCGGAGGGATTTGAAATGACAAACAGGATAATAACCTTTTTAAAAAAAGAAACGGTACTTTGCGTTTCAATACTGTTAGCCATAATATCGATGTTTATTGTAAAACCGGATTCAGAATATTTGGGATATATTGATTTTAGAACGCTGGCGGTTTTGTTCTGTCTTATGAGCGTTATGGTGGGATTACAGAAAATAGGGGTATTTAAATGGGTTGCCGGGAAACTTATCAGGCATATGAGAAGCGGGCGAAGTCTTGTTCTGACGTTGGTTCTGCTTTGTTTTTTTTCGGGGATGATTATTACAAATGATGTTGCACTGATCACCTTTGTGCCTTTTACTTTTACTGTATTTAGAATGCTGGGAGAGGAGCAAAAAAAGCGGCTGCTTTTGCCGGTGGTCGTAATGCAGACGATTGCGGCGAATCTGGGAAGCATGCTGACGCCAATCGGCAATCCGCAGAATTTATACCTGTATGGTAAAGCGGGAATCTCTATCGGTGCATTTATTATGCTTATGCTGCCGTATACGTTATTGTCATTGCTGCTTCTGGCAATGTGGAGTCTGATTCTGGGAAGGTCATGTACGCAGACTTTTGAGTTGGAGGAGGAATCTGCTCATGAAGATTTTATTCATGGAGACGGCGTAATATATCGCCTTTTGGTTTATGGTGCGTTATTCTTACTATGTCTGTTGACGGTGGGACATATACTGCCGTGGCAGGCTGTATTGTTAGCGGTTATTATTATGGTGTTTGTAACCGATAAGAAGGTGCTTGCAGAAGTAGACTATTCCTTACTCCTAACATTTGTGGGATTTTTTATTTTCATCGGAAATGTGGGAAGAATTGCAGCCTTTCGTGAATTCTTGCAGAATGTTATTGTGGGCAGGGAGATTTTTACTGCCGTTATTGCAAGCCAGATTATCAGTAATGTGCCGGCGGCGCTGCTATTATCCGGATTTACGCAAGATTTTGCGGGGCTCATAATCGGTACGAACCTGGGAGGACTCGGAACGCTGATTGCGTCAATGGCAAGTCTGATTTCTTACAAATATGTGGCAAAGGAAGCAGAAGACTGTAAAGGCAGATATATAATGTTTTTTACAGTAGCAAATGTTTGCTTTCTTGCAGTGCTTGTTTTGTTTAATTTTCTAATATATCGAGGATATCATCAAATGCTATTTTAGTATGCACAATCTGCAATATCCGGCTGGTTTCATCAATCCGTGCGACCATGCCGGATATTTTAATATATTCACCGTTACAGAAATATACCACGGTAGCTATTTCTCCGTGTTTAAGCTGATGCATTTTCAGATCCAGTTCCTCTTCCTTTTCCGGTGAAAGTGAGAGTTTAGGGACGATTATTTTTTCCTTTGCCGCCAGAGCTTCCGGCAAACCTTTTAGAGCTGCAAAAGGCATAAACTGTTTAGCCCTGTCGGATACTGGCATTTTATTCTTAGGACGTTTCGCCACTTCGATGACCTCCAATCTGCATATTTCTTTCTCTTGTAGTAGCATGTTCTTCAAGATTCATGCCTTTTAAAATAGCATTTTTTCCGAATTTATTCTTAATACTTATGACAGCTTCCTGTATTTTCCGATTCTTTTCAAGCTCCGCAGCATCGGTAAAAAAACTATACTGATGAAATTCCTCAGGAACAACGTTGTTGCAGCTTATATTGACGCGCTTGATCGGAAACTGCGGATTTACAATACGCTTATAAAGAGCAGTAATTGCGGGTATCAGCAGAATATCTGAGTTGGTTTCGTCATCCAGTGATGCAGTGCCGTGTGCCGACGGCACATTAAGGCGGTTTGCATATCCGATATGCAGTGTAACGGATTTAGTGACAATTTTTTTCTCTACCATGTCAAGACACAGCAAATCCATCATTTCCTTTACAATCAGCTTTCCGTCTTCAAAGTTATAGTCGCAGGCAAGTACCTGACCTGAGGAGATGCAATTCGTATCCGGTTTATAAGCTTTGATGTCAGCGATGGTAGTCGGCTCTCTTCCCCACGCATGGTCTATGAGCAGTTCCGCGTCTATGCCGAACAGGTTATAAAGAAAATCCTCGTCATAATGTGCGATATCGCCCATCGTAAGAATGCCATAGCCTTCCAGCTTCTTTGCAGTTCCGGCGCCAACTCTCCAGAAGTCTGTTAAAGGTTTGTGATTCCAAAGTGTTTCCTGATAGGTTTTTTCCGTCAGTTCGCCCACGAAGTCCGGCGAGTGTTTAGCCGTAATGTCAAGTGCAATTTTGGCAAGATAAAGATTCGTGCCGATACCGCAGGTAGCATGAATATGGAGTTTGTCGTAAATTTCTCCGACTATCTTCATTCCAAGTTCCTTAGCGGAAAGCTGATACATTGTCAGATAATCAGTAACATCCATAAATGCCTCATCAATGGAATAAACATGGATATCGTCCTTTGATATATATTTCAGATAAATACCATATATCTCGGCGGCGTAATCAATATAAAGCTGCATTCGCGGAACGGCGGCTATATATTCTATATTAGAGGGTATTTCAAATATCCTGCATCTGTTATGGACGCCGAGCGCTTTCATGGCGGGAGAGACTGCTAGGCAAATCGTTTTCTCAGTCCGTGACATATCTGCCACAACCAGTTTGGCAGTCATGGAATCCAGACCGCGCTCCGCACATTCAACGGAGGCATAAAATGACTTTAAATCAATGCAGAGATAGATATGTTCTTTCATGCAGCCTATTCCCCTTTCTTTAACTGATACGACTATTATGTGCCATATGAATAGAGTATATCATAAAATGTTTGAAATGTCTCTATTTATTTCGAACAAATGTTTGGTTATTTTTTCGCTTTATCGGTATACGCTCTGTTTTATTAATATTTTATTATTCGATGTACTTGTATTGAATTTGCAGAAGAATTATAATTTTTTTACGCATATAAAGTGTATGGTTTTTGACTGGATACAGATGAAAGGACATAATATAATGAATATTTTAATAATTGAAGATGACCGCCTTTTGAATAATACGTTATGCTATAATCTGTCCACTGCCGGACATGAAACAGATTCTGCGCTGACAAAGTCAATGGCGTTGGATTTTTGCGGGAAACATGACTATGATTTAATTGTTCTTGATGTCAATCTTCCGGATGGTAACGGCTTTGACTTATGCAGAG
>CAMWWS010000034.1 GCA_947178085.1 uncultured Lachnospiraceae bacterium
GGATTGGCTTAGCCTCTTCCAAAATCTCTGCATGAGGGGTTGCGGAAGCCGCAACGGTAATCGTTCCTTTACTTCCGTTAGAAGCTGATGAGTCGTTTCCGTTAGAAGCTGATGAGTCGTTTCCGTTAGAAGCTGTTGTGTCGTTACCGCATCCTGTAAGAACGCCCAGTGATAATGCTGCTGTTAATAATACTGCAATAAATCTTTTCTTCATAATTTTCTCCTCCATCTTTTGACCTGCGGATTTGTTATTTGCATGTAAAAAATCTATTTTTTACATTATGCTTACGCAGGCATATTTCTATGTAAAGAACAAAGCGTTCCTTAAATAGCGTATTAATAATCACAATTTTCTCTTATCAATTTTATTGGACAATTTCATTCCTATTGTCTGAAAAATCTGAACAAGTACAATAAGCAGGATGACTGTAACAAACATGATATCTGCCTTCCATCTGTGATATCCGTAACGGATTGCAATATCGCCAAGACCGCCTCCGCCGATACAGCCCGCCATAGCGGAATATCCCAGAATAGTGCCGAGTGCAATGGTTGCACCTACCAGTATTGAGGTTCTCGCTTCTACTAATAGAACTTTCCATATAATAGTAAACGTATCTGCACCCATACTCTGCGCCGCTTCAATTACTCCCTTGTCCACTTCATTCAATGAGGACTCTACCATACGTGCTATGAAAGGGGCAGCAGCGCAAGTAAGCGGAACAATGGTTGCTGTGGCACCGTAACTTTTTCCTACGATAAGTATGGTAATAGGCTGAATTAATATAAGCAGAATCAAAAACGGTATGCTTCTGATTATATTTGCAATGAAATCCAAAATTTTGTAAATAACCGGATTGGGTTTAATTCCGCCTTTACCGGTTACAGCAAGCGTAATTCCCATGGGGAGTCCCAGCAGATAACCGAAAAGGGTTGAAACCAGCGTCATATACATGGTATCTTTGATTCCCTTAATTATCATCCATACTATTTCTTTAGTCCACATAACCGTCAACCTCCTCTACCGCAAGACCTCTTTCCGTAAGATATGCTTTCATTTGCTCTTGCATTTCACTATCTTCCGGAAGCTGCAGAATCATTTCTCCTCTGGCAATTCCCTCTACGTTTTTCGTATCAGCCTTTAAAATATTTACAGGCTGCCCGAATTTCAGCACCATATTGGCAATTACGGGCTCAAAAGAGGAATTAACCGAAAAAACGATTCGAATACAGCTTTTACCCTCCATCAAAGACCTTTGATGACTTTCCAGATTCAGTTCGGCAGCGTCCTCACTGCCTTTGACTATCAGCTTTTTAGCTGCCGGAGTCTGAGGATGGCTGAAAATATCAAATACCCTTCCCTGCTCAACCAACTGACCGTTACTTATAATCGCTACATGGGAACAGATTTCCCTGACTACGGCCATTTCGTGGGTGATGATTACTATAGTAATGCCGTATTGTCTGTTGATATCTTTAAGTAAAGCAAGGATTGCCTGTGTTGTTTGTGGGTCTAAAGCACTGGTTGCCTCGTCGCATAACAGAATCTTGGGATTTCCCGCAAGTGCTCTCGCAATTGCCACACGCTGTTTCTGTCCTCCGGATAATTGAGACGGATATGCTTTGGCTTTCTCCCTCATACCAACTATGTCTAGGAGCTCTTCAGCTTTCTTTCTGGCTTCTTTTTTCTTTACGCCTGCAATGACCAGTGGAAAGCAGATATTGTCGATTACGTTTTTTTGCATTAACAGGTTGAAATGCTGAAAAATCATAGCAATTTCACTTCTCTGTTTCCGCAATTCCTTATTTGTCATGGCACTTAAATCTTTGCCTTCAATTTCTACTGTCCCTTTGGTCGGACGTTCCAGAAAATTTAAACACCTGACAAGTGTGCTTTTACCTGCTCCCGACATTCCGATGATACCGTAAATGTCGCCCGCCTGTATTGACAGGTTGATATCCTGCAGCGCTTCTACTTCAGAATCTTTTGTTGTAAAGACTTTAGTAAGGTCACGAACTTCTATAATTCCTGCCATATGTATGTCCTTTCTTTTGAAAAGTTTACCTGTTTCAGTTGCTGCTGTGGCTTAGGACTGATGTCTCTGAATATTTATTCGCCAGACATAAAAACAGGTGCATGGGTATCATGCACCTGTGAATTCATTATAATAGCAGCTTTTGAATCAGGTTCTATGATACACATGAAAAACATCTATAACACGGCACATCTGCATTGTGTTACGGCACATCATCATATTCATAGTCATCATGATGCTATTTTTCATGTGGCATCTCCTTTCAATTCATATTATATCGTGTCTTACTATATAACAAATCAATTCCATTGTCAAGTATAACGTAAACGATGTTTCCGTACACAAGTCCGGTCTGCTTTTTATTATGATTCTGTAGAAAACAGTGGTGTGGATAAGTATCTGTCGCCTGAATCGGGCAGTAATGCAACAATTACTTTGTCCTTATTTTCGGGACGCTTAGCAAGTTCTTTTGCTGCAAAGAGTGCGGCGCCGGAAGAAATACCTACCAATACGCCTTCTTTAACTGCGATTTCCCTTCCGGCAGTAAAAGCGTCTTCATTGGATACTTTAATGATTTCATCATAAATCTCAGTGTCTAGAACTTCCGGTACAAAACCGGCGCCGATACCCTGAATTTTATGTGCGCCCGGAGCTCCACCTGATAAAACAGGGCTGTTTTCGGGTTCTACCGCAACTACTTTCACATTAGGATTTTTCTCTTTTAAATAAGTTCCTACGCCCGTAACTGTGCCGCCTGTACCTACGCCTGCTACGAAGATATCTACTTTTCCGTCGGTGTCATTCCAGATTTCCGGTCCTGTTGTTGCTTTATGTACTTCGGGATTAGCCGGATTCACGAACTGACCCAAGATTACGGAACCCGGTGTGGAAGCCTGAAGTTCTTCTGCTTTGGCAATCGCGCCTTTCATGCCTTTGCTTCCTTCGGTTAATACAAGCTCTGCTCCATATGCCTGTAACAGTTTTCTTCTTTCTACACTCATCGTTTCCGGAAGAGTTAGGACTGCCTTATAACCTTTAGCTGCCGCTACAGCCGCAAGACCGATACCGGTATTTCCGGAAGTAGGTTCGATAATGGTTGCGCCTGGTTTCAATATACCTTTCTTCTCTGCATCTTCAATCATGCTGAGCGCGATACGGTCCTTTACAGAGCCTGCCGGATTAAAATATTCAAGTTTTACTAAAATAGTAGCGTCCTCAACCTGATTAGCCTTTGCGTAGTTTGACACCTCTAATAAGGGTGTACCGCCGATAAGTTCTACTGAGCTTTTTTTAATGTTTGCCATAATAAATTTCCTCCCTGTTACGGATATGCTTATCCGTGTTTCTTATTATTTATTAATTCATGTTTTGGTCTCAAAAATTTGAATTGAAACCTGATTTTTAAATACTACTTAAACAGTAGGTTTTGTATGAAATGATAATACTCCTATATTATTTATATGTCAATAGTAAATTTTAAAATTTTTTATTTTTATTTTTTACTTCCTTTTCGGAATTGTATACCTGCCGAAAACAGATTATAATTACATTAAGTAGGATTTGAAGGAGTGAAAAATAAATGTTTTTTAAGTATTGTGCGGAATGCGGTTCTAAATTAGAAGATATCAGATGTGGCGATGATGATTGTAAGATTTGTCCGTTGTGTAAGAAAATATATGGCAGCAGTCCTTTTCCCGTTGTAGAAGTGTTGGTAGTCAATGAGTTCAATGAAATACTTTTACTAAAGCAGAATTACATATCAGAAACCAAATGGACAGTTGTATCCGGCTATATGATAGATGGCGAAACGATTGAGGACGCTGTAGCGCGTGAAGTAAAAGAAGAAACCGGGCAGGATGTTATAAGCTGTAAATATGTATCCAGTTATTACTTCGCACCTAAGCAGCTTATTATGATTGGATTTATTGCTTATGTAAAAAAATCGGAATTTTCAGACTCTGATGAAGTGGATGATATTAAGTGGTATAAAATGGATGAAGTAAATAGCGTTATAGCACGTGAAAATAATTGTTCCGGGATGCATTGGGATAAATGCAGGGAATTATTATAGATTATGTTTTATAGGCTGAGAGGGCAGATTGCGCAAAATGTTCACTTAAGCCTGGCTTCGGAATATGGATTTTCTAAATATTCCGGCGATGTTGTGGTGGACGGACGCAACCGCCCGCAATTCGCCATCTGGGCGAAGACGCGGGCTTTTCGGGACATCCATGTCCCGAAATTGCTGGATATCAGGCGGAATATTAAGAAAATCTCATATTCCTCCGTAAGGCACTTCCTGAACATTATGCGCAATCTGCCAGCCAAGGTTCTGTAGATATACATTATGCACAATCTGCCAGCCAAGGCTCTGTAGACATACATTATGCGCAATCTGCCCACCAAGGTTCTATATAGACACCTTTTGCCCGATTTCTGCAATGTTAATATTATATGAAGTTGCGAAACAGCACTTTTTTAATGTGTAGTTGTACAATATAGACAATATCATAAGCAGGTGCTATGGAGCCGTCGGTACTTAGGCTGCGTACTTTGCGGCCTTAGTACCGCTACGAGCGACAACGCAGCGAGAGCGTGCCTGCGTTGATTTGTCTATATTGTACAACGTCCGTCTTGAGAAAACTTATCAATTCCAGAAAGGAGAACCAAAAGTGTCCCTCCAGTTTTACTTCGGCGGTTCCGGCGCCGGCAAAAGCAAAAAACTTCATGAATACATCATCGACGCCTCAATCCGCGAACCCAAGCGCAATTTCCTTCTTATTGTTCCGGATCAGTTCACCATGCAGACACAGATGGACCTGGTCTTAGAGCATCCCAATAAGGGGATTATGAATATAGACGTACTTAGCTTCGGAAGGCTTACGCACAGAATCCTAGAGGAAGTAGGGCGTGAGGACATCCCGATTTTGGATGATACCGGAAAGAGCCTGATTTTGCGCAAAATCGCGCAGAATGAGCAGGGTAATTTATCTGTTATCGGTAAGCACATGCATAAAATAGGCTATGTACATGAAGTGAAGTCCGCTATTTCCGAATTTATGCAGTACGGTATTGGATTGGAAGAGCTTGGAAAGCTGACGGAATGTGCAGGAAAAAGAGGCGCGCTTTATTATAAGCTAAAGGATTTAGAAACGCTGTATGGCAGCTTTTTATCATATATTCAGGAAAAGTTCATTACGACGGAGGAAACATTGGATAAGCTTAGGGAAGCGCTGCCTAAATCCGAGATTATCAGAAACTGCGTGATTGCTTTTGACGGCTTTACAGGATTTACTCCGATTCAGAACCGCGTGATTCAGGAGCTTATGCGGCTGACAAACAAGGTTATAGTTACCGTAACGATTGATACTTTGGAGAATCCGTATCAGATGGACGGAGAGCAGAAGCTTTTTCATCTGAGCAAGAAAACTGTAGCGGATTTAAAAAAGCTTGGGGAAGAATGCGGGTGTGAACTTCTTCCTGCGGTAGTCTGTCAGGAAAAAGTGCAGGGCAGGATTCCCAGATTTGCATATAATCCGGAACTGGCGCATTTGGAGAAACACCTTTTCCGATATCCTGTAGAAGCTTATCAGAGCGAACCGGAGCATATTCATTTGATTGAAGCCTCCACGCCGAAAGAGGAAGTGAGGCAGGTTAGCATTGAAATCAGAAGATTGATGGAAGAAGAATCCGAACTGCATTACCGCGATATCGCTGTGGTGACCGGAAGCATGGAGACATATGGAAATGATATAGAAGAGGAGTTTTCCAAGTTTGGTATTCCGATATATATGGATCAGACCAGAGGTATTTTGTTCAATCCTTTTACCGAATATATAAGAAGCGCATTACAGATTGTGTTAAAAGATTTCGACAGGGAATCGGTATTCCACTATCTTCGGACAGGCTTGTGCGGATTAGGAAGGGAGGATATCGACAGGCTGGAGAATTACATACGCAGGTTCGGTATCCGCGGCGAGCGTAAGTGGGGCAGTCTCTTCGTATATAAAGAGGATTCAGGAGAAGAAAGTATTGCAATGCTTGAGCTTTACAACGGGCTGCGGGAGACCTTGATGGAGCAGCTTGCGCCGCTGCTTGGAACTTTTAAGACTGCGGGGGAGCTTGTGCATGCTTTGTATGATTTTCTGGTGAAGAATGAGCTGCAGCTTAAGCTTAAGGGCTTTGAAGAGAAATTCAAGTCTGAGGGGAATCTGTCAAGGGCGAAGGAGTATGGGCAGATTTATGGGCTTGTGATTGATTTGCTGGATCAGATAGAAGGACTTCTTAAAGATGAAGAAATGAGTTTTCAGGAATTTGCACAGATATTGGATGCAGGTTTTGCAGAAATCACGGTAGGGACAATTCCTCAGAATGTAGACAGAATCGTAATCGGAGATATAGAGAGGACGCGTTTAAAACAGGTTAAAATCCTCTTTTTCATGGGAATAAATGATGATAATATTCCGAAGGGAACCGGAGGCGGAGGAATTATCTCGGATATTGACAGAGAATTTTTGCAGGAGTCAGGCTGGGAGCTTGCACCGACGCCGAGACAGCAGATGTATATTCAGCGGCTGTATCTTTACCTTAATATGACGAAACCCTCCAGTCAGTTGTATTTATCTTATGCGAAAGTCGGAAATGACGGAAAGAGCAAGCGACCGGCATATCTGATAGATACGGTACAGAAGCTTTTCCCAGAACTTATTTTGCAGCGGCCGGAGCTTCTTCCTGTGGAGGAGCAGTTGGTAAACGGTGAGGACGGTATCAGCTTTTTTACTGATATGCTGCGGGAGTATGCGGCGGACAGACTTGATGAGGCTGATGAGAAAAAGCTGTTTACATTTTATCACAGTTATCATAGAAATCCTATTTATAAAGATTATGTGGATAAGCTGATAGATACGGCTTTTTACTATTATAAAGACAGCCCGCTCTCTAAGCATGTTACGAATCTTCTATATGGAAGCGTTTTGCAAAACAGCGTCAGTCGTCTGGAAAAATATGCGGCCTGCGCTTATGCGCATTTTCTTCAGTATGGATTGACACTTAAGGAAAGGGATGAGTACAGTTTTGAAGATGTCGATATGGGAAATGTATTCCACGGTGTGTTGGAGTTGTTTGCGGATAAGCTGACGGAACGGGGATATACATGGTTCGATTTCACGAAAGAAGCAGGAGAAGAAATACTGGATGAGGCGATAGAGGCTTATGCGGTGAATTATGGGGAAACCATTTTGTATAGTAATGCCAGAAACAGACATCTGCTGAAGCGGATTAAGCGGATTCTTAACAGAACTATACATACTTTGCAGATACAGCTTAAGAAGGGCTCATTCCTGCCTGAACATTTTGAGATGTCATTTCAGATGCTTCAGGATCTTGACGCGGTGAATATTGCCCTGACAGGACAGGAAAAGATGAAGCTGCGGGGCAGAATCGACAGAATAGATACATGTGAGGATGGCGATACCGTGTATGTGAAGGTCATTGATTACAAATCGGGAAATCGCAAATTTGACTTGGCTGCGTTATATTATGGATTACAGCTCCAACTGGTAGTGTACATGAATGCTGCGGTGGAAATAGAACAGAAGAAGCATCCTGATAAGAATGTGGTGCCTGCAGCGATGCTGTATTACCATATATCCGACCCAATGATTGATGACGGGCAGGTTCTGACGCCTGAACAATTGTATCTTAAACTTTTGCAGGAGCTTAAGATGACAGGGATCGTTAGTGAGAATGAGAGAGCTGTGAGTCTGTTAGACGGTGAATTTACTAATAAGTCAGATATTCTGCCGATAGAGAGGAAAAAAGACGGTACTTTTTCGGCATATTCCAGCGTCATAAGCGAGCAGGATATGGTGACAGTTTCAAATTATGTAAACTACAAGATAAAAGAGCTGGGAAATGGGATTTTACAGGGGAATATAGCGGTAAGTCCCTGTGAACAGAACGGAAACAGTGCATGTACCTATTGCGCATATCGAAGCGTCTGCGGTTATGATGTGGAGATTGCGGGATATGAAAAGAGAGAGTTTGAGAAAATGTCCCATGACGAAGCAATAGAACAGATGCGGCAGGCAATGGACAGCGTAATGGATGGCAATAGGGAGTGAAAGTGTGAAAAATGCTTTTTCACACGCAAATTTGTGCTTGAGTGCACAAATTCGCAAGTTGAGAAAGGGGCATGGTTATTTTATGGGTGTTGAATATACAGAAGAACAGCAGAAGGTAATTGATACGCACGGACGCAGTCTCTTGGTATCGGCGGCGGCAGGCTCCGGTAAGACGGCGGTGCTGGTGGAGCGGATTGTGAAGATGGTAAGCGAAGGTGAAAATCCGGTGGATATTGACCGGCTTTTGGTAGTGACTTTTACCAATGCAGCGGCATCTCAGATGCGGGAGAGGATAAGAAACGCGATAGGAATTAAGCTGACATCGGAGCCGGAGAACGAGCATTTGCAAAGGCAGATGACGTTATTACATAATGCGCAGATTACGACTATAGACAGCTTTTGTCTCTTTGTTATACGCAATCATTTTCATACTATTGGTTTAGACCCCGGATTCAGGATTGCGGATGAGGGAGAGCTTAAGCTGCTTAAGGCGGATGTGCTCGGCGAGGTGCTTGAGCAGCAGTATAGCGCAGGAGAATCGGGATTTCTGCATTGCATGGAGTATTTCAGTACCGGGAGCAGGGATAAGGCAGTGGAAGAAGCTGTTCTGAAACTTTATGATTTTGCTATGAGCAATCCTTTCCCGGAAGCATGGATTGAAGATAGAAAAGGCGACTATGCAGCGCTTGACTGGATGCAGCGCCTGATGGAAAAGTCAACGCTGCTGCTTGAAGGAGCTTTAAAGCGTATCAGCTTGTGCATAGCAATAAGTGAAGAGCCTGACGGACCGTATATGTATGGTGATTTACTTGAGAATGAAAAGGAAAAAATAGAGAGGCTGATTGCAGCCGGTGATTATGAAAAACGATATTTAGAATTTGCGACTTTATTCTTTGACAAGCTGCCGTCAAAAAAGGATGAAACAGTTTCCGCCATGAAGCGTGAACTAGTAAAAAATGCGCGTACAGAAATAAAAGAGCAGCTTCAGTCGATACAGAAGAGTTATTTTGCCGTTTCTATGGAAGAAATCATGCGGCAGTCCGATGTATGTGGTGAAGCCGTCTGTGAGTTGGCGGATTTGACGCTTTTATTTAAAGAAGCGTTCGATAAGGCAAAGCGTGATAAAAACATACTGGATTTTGATGATATTGAACATTTTGCGCTTTCCATTCTGCTTAAGAAAGGGGAAGACGGAAATATCATGCCTACAGATACCGCATTGGAATATCGGGGACATTTTGCGGAAATCCTTATCGACGAATATCAGGACAGCAATCTGGTTCAGGAATATCTGCTGTCTGCGATTTCCGGGGAAGAGGACGGAAACTATAATCGTTTCATGGTTGGGGACGTAAAGCAGAGTATATATAAGTTCCGTCTTGCGAGACCTGAGATTTTCATGGAGAAATATGATGCTTATGGGGAAGAATGTAAGAATTTCATGCGTATCGACCTGCATAAGAATTTCCGAAGCAGAAATGAGGTGCTGACAAGCACTAATGCAGTTTTTTCACAGGTGATGATAAGGGAGCTTGGCGGTATCGACTATGATGAAAAGGCAGCTTTGTATCCGGGAGCTTCGTATCAGAATGATGAGGACAGCCATAATAATGATACGGAGTTATTGATTTATGATACTCAGGACGGTGATGAGGAAGCACATGGTATCGCGTCAAAGATTAAGCAGCTCACAACTTCTTTTCAGGTGACAGATAGTGATACGGGGCTTCTCCGCAAGGCTTGTTACAGGGATATTGTAATACTGCTTCGTACTGCTACAGGCTGGGATGAAGAATTTAAACGTATTCTTGAGGAGGAGGGGATTCCGGCGCATGTCACATCCAAGACAGGATATTTTGCATCGACAGAGATTCAGGAGCTGCTGCACTTTTTACGGATATTGGACAATCCCATGCAGGATATTCCGCTGTACGGCGTAATGCACTCTGTTTTCGGAGGTTTCTCGGAAGAGGAGATTGCGGTTATAAAGGCGGAATTTCCGAAGAAAAGGTATCTGTATGATGCAGTCAGGGAATATGCGGAAGCGGAGAATAAAGCCGAATTACAGCAGAAACTGCGGAATTTTATCAGTAAGATAGAGCAGTATCGTGATATGGCGGTATATATGCCTGTACACGAATTGCTTCAAGTTATTATCAGGGACTATTCATACCTGTCATATGTGGCTGCGAAACCCGGCGGGAGCAGACGGCGCGCGAATGTGGAGATGCTGCTTGTAAAAGCGGCGGATTATGAGAAAACGAGTTACTACGGTCTGTATCATTTCCTACGATATATAGAGCAATTAGAGAAGTATGACGTGGATTATGGTGAAGCCAATCTTCAGGACGAAAATGCAGATGTGGTGCGAATCATGAGCATTCATAAGAGCAAGGGGCTGGAGTTTCCTATCTGTTTTGTTGCCGGGCTGTCCAAAAGCTTTAATAACAGGGATACAAACGGTCATCTGGTGATGGATGTGGAAGAGGGTATAGGAGTAGATTATATTAATCCCGAGATGCGTATAACAGGCAGGAATCTCAGAAGAAATTATATTGCGGCTAAGCTTAAACAGGACAATTTGGCGGAGGAACTGCGTATCCTGTATGTGGCAATGACCAGAGCAAAGGAGAAGCTGATTCTGACGGGAACAGTTAAAAATATCGAGAAAAAAGTCGCAGAACTGGCGCTTCTGTTGGGACACAGAGAAAAAAGCTTTTCTTATGATACTCTGTTGCAGATGAGCAGTTTTATGGACGTGATGCTTTATGCTGTCGCAAGGAATAAGTGCTTTGATGAGGTGTGGGAGACAAACGGGCATTCACATGACAGTAGTAATCCCCTTTATAACGAGGAAATAGGAATACAGATATCTATTCTGCAATATGAAGACATAGTTGGTGAAAGTATAAAAGAAACAATAGAAAGGGAAGAGGATAGAAGGAAACTTATATTAAGTGATATGGCATATGGAACCGATGGTCTTGATATGGCGTTGATGGAAGCAATGGATACCAGATTTTCATATCAGTATCCATATGAATGTCTGAAAGATTTATATACCAAGACTACGGTTTCAGAGTTAAAGAAGGCCGGAATGAAGGAAGAAAATGAGTTTTCATTCTCTCTGTATGATGAGGAAACGATAGTTCCGTATCTTCCGAAGTTCATCAAACAGGAAGAGAAGGTCAGTGGAACGGATCGAGGCAGCGCATATCATAAGGCTATGGAGTTGTTTGATTTTAAGTTATTGCTTAATGCGGACAGCGAAGAAGAACGGAAGGAGCTTGTGAATGCAGAAATAGAGAGAATGCTGGCAGATAGAAAAATGTCGCAGATATATCATGATGTTATTTCCTTGTCGAAAATCATGACATTTCTGGAAAGCGATATAGCAAGTCGTATGGCTGTTGCCGCTTCAAAAGGAAAACTGTATAAAGAACAGCCTTTTGTATTGGGACTGCCTGCTAATCGTCTTAATGAGGGATTTCCAACGGAGGAAACCGTTCTTATTCAGGGAATCATCGACGCTTTTTTTGAAGAGGACGGAAGATATGTGGTTGTAGATTACAAAACAGATGCTGTCAAGACGGAAGATGAGCTTATCAAACGTTATCGCACTCAGCTTGATTATTATGCGGAAGCGTTGGTACAGCTTTCTGGACATAAAGCGGTTGACATAAATCCAAACCCCGAGAAAATAATCTATTCCTTCGGTCTCGGAAAGGAAATACTATTATGAAAATCATCTCATAACAAACTCTCTTCCAATAAACAGAACTTAGTCAGAATAAATAAAAACGGTGCGATTTCGCTTGCGGTGAGCCCCGTTTTTATTTATTCTGACTAAGTTCGTCCGTTGTAATGCATCCTATATAATGCATTTCCTGTAATACCTGTATGTAATCTTAATCTTCTTTATAATTCACAATCTCATCAATAAGCTGCGGAAGCTTCGTATCCATATCTTCATCGCTGAACTGGCAGGTTCCTACAGCTTTATGACCGCCGCCGCCATACTTCAACATAAGGCTTCCTACGTTGACATTGGAAGTTCTGTTTAATACGCTGTAGCCGACAGCAGCAGAACAGCCAATACCGCCCTTGCCGTTTACAATCCATACAGAGATATTCTGCTCAGGATACATACTGTAGATTAAGAAACGGTTACCGGAATAGATGGGGTCTACGCCGCGTAAGTCGGAAATTATAACATCTTTTTCCACACGTGTATGCGCACGTACCATCTCTTTGAATTTTGCATCCTGCTCTTTATATACGGTGATACGCTCCTGAACATCAGGAAGGGCAAGTATTTCATCAGTATTCATGGTTCTGCAGCATTCCATCAGCTCTTCCATTAAACGATAGTTGGGTATGGTGAAGTTTCTCCATCTTCCTAATCCTGTTCTTGGATCCATCAGGAAACCTACCAGAATCCAGCCTTCCGGATTCTGAATCTCATCAATTGTCAGATTACCGGAATCCACTTTATCTACAGCTACCATCATGTCATCGAAATGGGAAAAACGTTCTTCTCCGCCGTAGTATTCATAAATAATACGTGCGCATGAGGGAGTGATACGGCTCTCCCCTTTATATTTTCCTGCTAACTGATTGCGTTCATGCTCACTGGAATGATGGTCAAACCACAGCCCGCAGCCTTCCACGAAAGGGACATTAGCAAGTACATCATTCTCTGTAATCTCTACAAGACCATCCTGTAAATCCTTAGGATGAGCGAATTTCCAACTGTCAATCAGACCTACTTCCTTTAATAAGGCACCGCATGCCAAGCCGTCAAAATCAGAACGTGTAACTAATCTCATAATGAAGTCTCCTTTGCTTCGTATAATAATTTAATTATATAAGAAAACTCATATTTTTTCAAGTATGCTAAAGATATTTGACATGGACGGGCAAAATCTTTATAATGAGTGAAAACCTGTTGGTGTATAATTTAGTACATAATATTAAAAGTAGAAGGTGATGGAT
>CAMWWS010000035.1 GCA_947178085.1 uncultured Lachnospiraceae bacterium
GAATATTGAGAACACTCAATGAAGAAGGCAGAACGGTTATTCTGATAACACATGACAATGAAATAGCGGAGCAGGCAAAGAGGGTTATTAAGATTATTGACGGAAAGATTGTTCATGATTCAGGATGTCAGAAGGAACCTTCTGATAACGGGCAGTTGTAGATATACATAAACGGGAGGGTAAAATTATGGAAAAGAAAGAAAAGGAAAAAGTACCTATGGATCAGTCAAAGAAGAAAAAGATAAGAAAGATAATAAGAAGAACTGTTATCGGAGTAATTTTAGTTGCTATAATTGCTTTTATAGCCATGAATTCCATTATGGCAAAAAATGCACCTGCAATAGTATATGTTACCCCGGTTGAAAGAGATGATGTCGAGCAGATACTCAGTACAAGCGGAACGGTGAAAACGGAGGAGAGTAAGGTATATTTTTCAACTATGGCAATAGAAATTGCACAGGTGAATGTGGCGTTGGGAGACAACGTGAAAAAAGAACAAATGCTTTTGGCATATGATGCGGAAGCGCTGGAGAATGAAAAATTGTTGGCGCAGCTGCGTATAGAAGCAAACGAAGGCGGCTATACAAGCTCAATATCCAAAAACAATGAATTCATAAATGAGCTTGGAGAGGCAAAATTTAATCTGGATATACTGGAATTACAGATTGCATATGCAGAAAACTGCATAAAAGAATTGAATAAGAAAATTACGGATAAACAGGATCGGCTGGCTAAGGATGGAACTAATCTGCAGATTTCACTTATAGATTGGTCAGATCAGCCGGATTCAGATGAATATATTGAATTACAGAAACAGATTCAGTGGAATACTTATGAGCAACAGCATAATAAAGAAATTGAGGAATGGCAAAGAGAAATAGAAACATATCAGGAAACCGTTACTGCCTGTAAAGAATATAAGGCGGAGATGGAAAGCCAGAAAAACACTTCCGAAAACAGTATTCTGGACAGCGGCAGTAAGGAGCAGATGTCGGCCAACAGACAGATAGAAAATATCAATGCGACGGAGACCCTGACATCTATAGAAGAGATAGAAAACGGTATACTTGCTGATTTTGACGGAGTTGTAACGGAACTTAACGTAGTGGAGGGAGATACTCCTATGGCGGGAGCACAGATGCTTGTATTGGAGAGCACTGAAAAGGTTAAGGTAGAGATTTCCGTATCTAAGTATGATTTGGAGAAAATAGCGCTGGGTCAGGAAGCTGAAGTGACTATTGCAGGAAATACATATAACGGCGTTGTGTCGAAGATAAACGGTATGGCAACGACAAATGCCAGCGGCGCAGCTGTGGTAGGTGCGGAAATTCAAATAAAAAATCCGGATTCCGATATTTTCCTCGGAGTCGAAGCAAAAGTAAAGATTAATACTTCTGTTGCAAAACAGGTGCTGGTTGTTCCGATAGAAGTAGTAAACAGCGATAAAGAAGGTGATTTTGTCTATGCGGTAGAGGATGGTATATTGCTGAAAAAGCGTATTGTTACTGGGATTTCATCCGATAGTTACTGCGAGGTTAAGGAAGGGCTGAATGAAGGGGATCAGGTTGTAAGCAATGTAACGGTAGATATGGTTGAAGGAATGACGGTAACAGCTGTTATGGAATATTGATTCCTGCTTTGATTTGGTAAAGAGAAAAGGGAGTAATATATAGATGGCACAGATATTTGAATATATTAAAATCGCCCTGATGAATATTAAAAGCAATAAAGGCCGCTCTGTTCTTACCATGCTCGGTATTATTATAGGTATTGCCTCGGTAATTATGGTTATGGCAATCGGAAACGGCGTAAGGGAACAGATTAATGATGAATTGGAAAGCATCGGAAGCGGATTGATCGAGTTGATGCTGGATACCACATTGGAAAGCACTACTATGAGATTTGCACAGGAAGACTTTGATCTGATTCAGGAAAAAGTCGAGCATGTGAAGGGCGCAACGCCGGTCATGGGAGCATGGGGAACAGCTGATGGACCTAAGGGCAACTTTGAGGCTATGGCTACGGCAGGAAATGAGGGCTTGCAGTATTATTCAGGTAATGGAGGAAATGTAGTCAAAGGAAGGTATTTTACAAAGGCGGATGCAGAAAGCGGTAACAGGGTATGTGTGATCCCCGAAAGCAGCGCGGTAAGTTTGTTCGGAACGACAGACGTGGTGGGCTTAAGTTTTGAATTGACATTATACGGAGATTCGCAGGAACTGACTATAGTGGGCATTCGTGAAGACAATGCCACAAGTTTTGTCAACAGCGGTGCAAATCAGACTGTTAACGTGGAACTTCCGATATCTGTAATGGGTAATGATTTTTATTTTTATATAGATGAATTCAGTGATATGGCGATTTTTGCCGAATCTACGGAATATTGTACGGAAGTGGCTCAGAATGCGGTAAGGCTGTTAGAGAATAAATATCAGGTGCGCGGCGAGAACCAGATTATAGTACAAAGTATTACTGATATGTCAGCAGAAGTCGGCAGTATTTTGGGAATTGTTACGGTTTTTGTTTCTCTTGTAGCAGCAATATCGCTGCTGGTCGGCGGAATCGGCGTCATGAATATAATGTTGGTATCTGTGACCGAGCGCACAAGGGAAATCGGTATACGTAAGGCATTGGGGGCAAGAACAGGCTCTATCTTACTGCAATTTCTGGCGGAAGCCGGGATTATAACCATGCTCGGCGGTGTTATAGGAATTGCACTCGGTATAATGCTTGGTAATCTGATATGCTCTATTATAGGACTTACTGCAAGTACACAAATATCCACAATTATCGGCGCTACTTTATTCTCTTCTGCAGTCGGAATTTTCTTCGGTATCTATCCGGCTAAAAAGGCGGCGAAATTAAGCCCGATTGAAGCGCTTCGACATGAATGAGAATATTACCTGTAGGATATAGTCTTGCACTTTGTCCGAAATTCAGTATAATAATAAAGTAACTATAGAAAAGCACCTGCAATGTAGGTGTTTTTCGCAGTATAGAAAACTCATGGATATAGCCTAGAAAGACAAAGGACGAAGGGCAGGCTAGTGTGAAAAATAGATTTTTCACACGCAAATTTGTGCTTGAGGGCACAAATTCGCAGGTTGAGATAGGAGTATGGATATTAATATGGAAATCGAATTTGATGTAAAGATGAAGGCAGGCATTTTATACGACTATTTGATGCATCATACTTTCAGCAGTTTTTCCGGTATATTCGGAGCGGTTGTAGGTGCATTGATGGTTATTGCTTTTTTTTCAAACAGACAGATACTCTTTCTGGCTGCGGGAGTAATTATTCTAATTTACCAGCCGTGGACGCTTTTTCTGCGTTCCAGACAGCAGATGGTAAACAATCCGGCATTTAAGAAGCCATTGCATTACAAGCTGACGGAAGAGGGAATCGAGGTATCTCAGGAGGACGCGACGGAAAGCCAGAAATGGGAAGATATGTATAAAGCCGTTTCTACGGGGAGCAGCATCATTGTATATACTTCGCGGATAAACGCATGCATTTTTCCTAAAAAGGATCTTGGAGAGAATAAGTATAAAGTGATAGAAATGATTTCTACTCATATGCCGGCGAAGCGCGTTAAAATAAGAGGGTAAAATTAAGGGCAAATTGGATATTTAGCTGCTGATAAGGGTGCAAAGATGAAGCAGATTATTGAAACTCATAGTACACAGGAAACGTTTGAATTCGGGAAAAAAATTGGAGAGCGTGCAAGGGCGGGTGAGGTATATTCCCTGATTGGAGATTTGGGAGTAGGTAAGACCGTTTTTACACAGGGAGTAGCAAGCGGATTGGAAATTAAGGAATCTGTGAACAGCCCCACTTTTACAATTATGCAGGTCTATGACGAGGGAAGACTGCCTTTTTACCATTTCGACGTATATCGAATCGGCGATATTGAGGAGATGGATGAGATAGGTTATGACGAATACCTCTATGGAGATGGAGTTTGCCTGATTGAATGGGCGAACCTGATTGAAGAGATTCTGCCGAAAAAATATATAAGGATTACAATTGAGAAAAATCTTGAAAAAGGTTTTGAATACAGGAAAATTACGGTGGAAGAGATTAACTGAGAGGAGCTGGGTTATCAGAATGAGGCTGGTCGCGATAGATAGTTCAGGGTTGGTGGCTTCCGTAGCGGTTATAGAAGATGATATATTGGCTGCGGAATATACAATTCAATATAAAAAGACGCATTCGCAGACTTTACTGCCGATGCTTGATGAAATCCGGAATATGATAGAACTTGATTTTGATAAGGTGGATGGAATTGCGGTCGCGGCTGGACCGGGTTCTTTTACGGGACTTCGTATCGGCTCTGCGACTGCTAAAGGGCTGTCTTTAGCTGCGGGCATACCGATTGTGGCGGTTCCGACGGTGGAGGGACTTGCTTATAATTTATACGGAACCGATAAAATCGTTTGTCCAATCATGGATGCCAAAAGAAATCAGGTCTATACCGGGATTTATGAGTTTGTAAAAGATAAAGATGCCTATAGCTTACATAGTATAAAAGAGCAATGCGCTATAGCTTTTGATGAAATAGCTTTTGCATTGAATGAAATCGGAAGGGAAGTAATCTTTCTGGGAGACGGGGTTCCTGTTTACAGGGAAAGAATGAAAGAAGTGATGCAGGTGTCATATACCTTTGCACCGGCACATATGAACAGGCAGCGTGCGGCAAGCATAGGAGCGCTTGGCACTATCTATTATGCTCAGGGGAAAACCCAGAGCGGCGCGGAACATTCCCCGGAATATCTGCGGTTGTCGCAGGCGGAACGCGAACGGAAAGAACGGGAATAGCATATGAATACAGACGGGCTGCATATTAGAGAGATGGAACTGACAGATGTAGAGCGAATCAGCCAATTGGAAGAGGAAACTTTTTCCATGCCGTGGTCACGGGACGCTTTTAAAGAAATGATTGAAAAGGAAGACGCCAGGTACTATGTGGCTGAACTTAACGGGCAGGTCGTCGGCGGATGCGGATTACTTTTAGTGGCAGGAGAGGGAAATATTACCAATGTTGTCATAGATAAAAATGTGAGAAATAAGGGAATCGGAACGAAATTACTCAAATTCATGATTGATGACGGATATCTGAACGGTCTTAACGCTTTTACTCTGGAAGTACGTGTAAGCAATGCGGCGGCAATTCATGTTTATGAAAAATTGGGATTTTTTTCCGAAGGAATTCGTCCAAACTTCTATGAAAAACCGACTGAAGATGCTATGATAATGTGGAAGAGATAGGAAACAGTTAAAGTATTTACCACTGTTTTTGCATACGACAGACTGTTATAATGGTATCGGACTTAAGAGTGAAAAATAAGCTTTTCACACATATGCGTGCATATGTTATGCAAGAATAGGGGATGGATAAATATGAGGACTTATCTCAATAAAAAGGAAACTAAACTTGCGGCGGTTATCTGTAATTGCTGTAAAAAAGAATTATTGGTAGAAAATGGAATTTTAAAGGAAGAATGTATTCATATTTCGCATGATTTCGGTTATTTCAGTAAAAGGGACGGCGAAACACAGTCTTTTGATCTGTGTGAGGGCTGTTACGAAAAAATGACGGAAACATTTCAGATTCCGGCGGAAATTAAGGAAAGAAAGGAATTGTTGTGTTAGATATTTGTTTGCTTGGAACGGGAGGCATGATGCCTCTGCCATACAGATGGCTCACTTCGCTTATGGCAAGATATAACGGAAAAAGTATATTGATAGACTGCGGAGAAGGTACGCAGATTGCCATGAAAGAGAAGGGGTGGAGCCCTAAACCGATTGATATTATATGTTTTACACATTTTCATGCGGATCATATAAGCGGACTGCCGGGAATGCTCCTGACAATGGGGAATGCAGAGCGGACAGAGCCGCTTCTTGTGATTGGACCAAGGGGGCTTACGAAAGTGGTGTCTGCGCTTCGTATAATCGCACCGGAGCTTCCCTTTAACATAGAATGTCTGGAATTGACGGAAGCTGAGCAGACATTGCAGTTTGACGGTTTCAGGATAGAAGCGTTTAAGGTCAATCACAATACGATTTGCTACGGATATAATATAGTGGTTGAAAGGATAGGAAAATTTGATGTAGAACAGGCGAAGGCGCGTGGAATAGACGTAAGATATTGGAACAGGCTGCAGAAGGGCGAAACAATAGAGACCGAACAGGGCCTGCTTACGCCGGATATGGTGATAGGTCCGCCAAGAAAAGGTATAAAGCTTACATATTGTACGGATACAAGGCCAACTGACAGTATTGTCAGAAATGCTGAAGGTGCAGATTTATTCATATGCGAAGGCATGTATGGAGAGCCTGATAAAGTGCAGAAGGCAAAGGAACATAAACACATGACCTTCTATGAAGCCGCTGAGCTGGCAAAGGCGGCAAATGTCCGCGAATTGTGGCTGACTCACTACAGTCCTTCACTCATTCGTGCGGAAGATTATATGGGTGAAGTAAGGAAAATTTTTCCAAATGCACTTGCGGGAAAAGACGGAAAGAGTGTAGACTTATTATATACAGAGGATTAACCGTAAGCCATATTGCATAAGAACGGAGGGTTACAGTGAAAAAAAATTCAAATGGGATTAAAATTGCCATCATTGGAGTAATTCTGGCAGTGCTTGTGGTTGGATATTTTTATTATCTGTCCAATAAGACTAAAGAAACGAAGGAAGAAGTAGTTGAATCCACGTTAGTACAGGCAACATTGGTGCGGGATTTGGACAAAAATTATCCGCCTACGCCGAAAGAAGTCGTGAAGTATTTCAATGAACTGGCCAGATGCCTGTATAATGAGAAATACACAGACGATGAGTTTAATGAACTGGCAATAAAGGTGATGGGACTTTATGATGATGAATTGAATGACAATAATCCGCTTATTCAATATCTGGAGGATTTGGAAAAGGATATCAGTGGATTTAAAGCATTAGATCAGTCTATTTCTTCTTATTCATTGCCTGCGAGCACGGAAGTAGAATTTTTTGATGAAGGTGACAGCTCCTGCGCCAGACTTTACTGCAATTATAACATCAGGAAGGGAACGACGAAGTTCTATAGTGATGTAGTGTTTATATTACGTCAGGATGAAAATAAACGCTGGAAAATTCTCGGATGGGAAGAAAGCAAAAATTGAAAAAGGAATATGGGTTTTTATATGGAAAAGGAAGATGTGCTGATTCTGGCAATTGAGAGCTCATGTGATGAAACGGCAGCGGCGGTTGTGAAGAATGGCAGAGAGGTTTTATCTAATATAATATCTTCGCAGATTGCATTACATACTGTGTATGGCGGCGTTGTGCCTGAAATTGCGTCCAGAAAACACATTGAGAAAATCAATCAGGTTATTGAAGCCGCTTTAAAGGAAGCAAATGTTACATTGAAGGATATTACCGCTATCGCTGTAACTTACGGACCGGGGTTGGTCGGAGCTCTGTTAGTCGGAGTATCTACGGCGAAAGCAATCAGTCTTGCGTCGGGGATTCCGTTAATAGGGGTTCATCACATTGAGGGACATATAAACGCTAATTATATTGAGAATAAAGAACTAGAACCGCCATATATCTGTCTGGTGGTATCCGGAGGACATTCCCATCTGGTAGTTGTTAAAGATTACGGTGAATATGAGATTCTGGGAAAAACAAGAGACGATGCTGCAGGCGAGGCGTTTGATAAGGTGGCAAGGGCAATCGGGCTGGGATATCCCGGAGGACCTAAGATTGACAAGGTATCTAAGGAGGGAAATGCAGACGCAATTCATTTTCCACGGGCAAAGGTTGTGGATTCAGTCTATGATTTCAGCTTCAGCGGTTTGAAATCAGCGGTTCTCAACTACCTGAATTCATGTGAAATGAAGGGGATTCCTGTCTGTCAGGCAGATGTGGCGGCTTCTTTCCAGAAAGCCGTAGTAGATGTACTGGTGGAACATTCCATGAGTGCAATAGAAGAATACGGGCTGCGTAAATTTGCTATTGCAGGCGGCGTAGCTTCCAATACATCTTTGCGTGAAGCGTTTGTAAGGGAGTGCAGTGCGAGAAAAATAGAATTCTACTGCCCATCTCCGATTTTTTGTACAGATAATGCTGCGATGATAGGAGTGGCAGGGTATTATGAATACCGTAAAGGAGTGCGTCATGGCTATGATTTGAATGCCGTGCCTAACCTGAGATTGGGAGATAATTATGAATAAAGAAAAAAAGACAGTGGCCGTGGTACTGGCAGCAGGACAGGGCAAGAGGATGCACAGCAATGTGCAGAAGCAATACCTGCTGTTACAGGACAAACCGGTCATTTATTATGCGCTGAAAACATTTCAGGATAGCTTTATCGATGAAATCATACTCGTAACAGGTAAGGGCGAGGAGGATTATTGTCAAAATGAAATTGTGGAGAAATATCATTTTTTCAAAGTAAAGAAAATAGTTGCCGGCGGCAGGGAAAGATATCATTCCGTGGCTAATGGGCTAAATGCCATTGAAGGAGAGGGATATGTTTTTATCCATGATGGGGCGCGGCCTTTTGTGACGGAAGAAATATTGCTGAGAGCTTATGATGCGGTAAAAGAATATCGTGCCTGCGTAGTTGGAATGCCGGTTAAGGATACGATTAAGATAGTGGACGAGAACCGGTTTACGAAGATGACTCCGAACAGGGAAACCATTTGGCAGATTCAGACTCCGCAAGTCTTCGACATAAAGCTTGCTAAGGAGGCTTACGACAGGCTGCTTGAAAAGGAAGAAGAACTTAAAGAAAAAGGTATACGAATCACAGATGACGCTATGGTGGTCGAGACTTTGCTGCAGTATCCTGTCAAATTGGTAGAAGGCTCTTACGAAAACATTAAGATTACAACGCCAGAGGACTTGGACATCGCATGTTATTTAATTGCGGGCAGTTAATATTTGAAAAGATTTTGGGAATTGATTCGAGTGGATTGTAGAAAAAGTGATATATTTGTATCTTTTCTATTGACATAGACAATGCGATGTGATATATTTGTAACAACAAGAGATAAATACATCACATTGGAGGTCGAAAATATGAAAAAGAGTAATACAAAATTCACTATTCTTTTGGGCGTGATATGCGTCCTGCTTTTAGCAGTATCTACATGGTACAGCATAGCATTTAATGAATCGAGGCTTGTTACACCGACAGAGTTGTCAGAATATACATTCCGCATGCAGGATTTGCCTATGATTATTTCTGTGACGATTTTTGCCTTGTATATTCTATATCTTTTTGCATTGATGTTACGGGCTGTAATTGCAAACAAGCGCCGAGAAGCAATCGTAAACTCTACCAGAACAATAAGCCCTAAAATGGGATTCCTGGGATTTTTAGGTTTCGCCGGATTTTTGGGGTTCTGGACTTACAGTATGGATAAAATTATTTTTCCGTTTGTGTTCTTCATGTTTTTTGGGTATTTTGGATTTTTCTATGAAGGAAAAATGTCAAATACTTTTATGGACGAACGATACAAAGAAAACAAAATTAAAGCTCATTTGACAGCGGATAAAACTGCTTTAGCAATTATTTTTCTCGCGATGCTTATTCTTGGACAGGGGATGTTCATGGGGAATCCGGAATATACACTGATTGCTCTTATCATTGTTATATCGCTTTCCATAGCACTTGAAGTATTCCTTAGCGAATATTTGTTGTATCGTTATGACTATGATGAACAGTTGGAAGAAAGCGAGGAATAAAAGTGCCGGACTTTGAATGCAGATTGAAAAAGTACAGACAGATGAAAGACCTGACGCAAGAGCAGTTGGCAGTGCAGGTAGGCGTACGACGGGAAACAATTATGCGCTTAGAGAAGGCGCAATACAATCCTTCTCTAAAATTAGCGATTGATATTGCCAGAGCTGTTGATACGCCTATCGAGGAGATATTTATTTTTGATTAATTTTATTAAGGCAAGGGATTAATACAAAGAATGCAGATATGGAGGCAGCTATGGAAGAAGTATATAAAAAAATTGAAAGAAATGTAGATTCATTAGTTGAGGCAGGCGCAGACTGGACTCAATGCGCGGCACATGAAGATATTGCAGCTGCCAGGAATGGAAAAATAAAGCTGAAATTGTCCGGCAATAGGGAAACACCGCCGGAATGGCTGATAAATCCGGCTGCGGATAAAAAAGTATTATGTCTGGCGGGAGCAGGCGGATTACAAGGACCAATTCTTGCAGCGGCAGGATATAATGTAACGGTTTTGGATATTTCTGATCAGATGTTGGAAAAAGACAGGTTTATTGCCCGAAAAGAAGGATTAGAGATTGAAACTGTACATGGAAATATGTGTGATATGAGCATGTTTGACGATGACCGGTTTGATATGATCATTAATCCGCCGTCAATGATGTATGTCCCTGATGTAGCTCCGGTTATGAAAGAGTGCTATAGAGTTTTGAAAAAAGATGGAGTCTTTATTTATATAGCTCCAAGTCCTGTAAATTATTATTGTGATTATGACGAAGAGGGCGGATTTTATAAATTCTGTAATCGAATGCCATATAAGTCGTATGAACATGATGAGAGCGGTTGGATAGAATTTGGACATACAATGGAAGATTATCTTGGAAAAACGATTGAGGCAGGGTTCAAAATCACAGGATATTATGAAGACCAATACGAAGATATTACGGAATTATGGTTCTGTGTAAGGGCTGTAAAGTGAATCGAACCTGACTGCAGTGAATTTGACAGACCGTGATGGAGGAGGAAATACATATGGCGAGTGTGTATGACAGAGCAGATATTTATGATCTGATAGAGGATGAAAGTCGGTATAATGTATACAAAGAGCATTGGAAACATATATTGGAGAATCGGCATATAGAGACACTTCTGGATGTAAGTATCGGTTCAGGCAATGTTACGTTACCGTTGGCAGATTTAGGCGTTTCTTTGTCGGGTTCGGATTTAAGTAAGTCAATGCTGGAAAATTGCAGAAAAAAGGCTGATGCAAGAAACATTGATGTGGAATTGCAATGTTGTGACTTCAGAACTGTGGCGAGTCGGTTCACGGAAAAATTTGATTGTGTTGCCAGCACAGGTAATTCTCTGCCATATGTGAGCAATGAGGATGTTCTCAAGACCTTAGAGCAGATGGATTCATTGGTTAAATCGGGCGGTTATTTATATTTTGATATAAGAAATTGGGATAAGGTTCTAAGGGACAGAAATCGTTTTTATTTATATAACCCATTTTTTGACGGGGATACAAGGATTAATTTGATACAGGTATGGGATTATCATGAGGATGATACAATGACATTCAATCTTCTGTATACTTTTGAAAAAGAAAATAAGATATTTCAAAAGGAACATTTTGAAGAACATTATATTCCTGTATCCCAAACAATATTACTGGATAAACTGCAGAAAATGGGTTATGAAAATATTGAAGTAATGAATTTTCCGTCATATTTTAAAAATATTGACATTAATGAGACGGACTGGTATTGTGTGATAGCAAGAAAAAGGTAATTCTTGAAAAAAGCAGTTGACACTAATATTCTTTTTTGCTAAAATAATTTGTGCGCTGACTGAAAAGTCAGGTAAAACAAATATGGAGAGGTATCGAAGTGGTCATAACGAGGCGGTCTTGAAAACCGTTTGTCCGCAAGGGCGCGTGGGTTCGAATCCCACCCTCTCCGTTGGAGATAATTTCTCCATTGAATGTGGCTGTTTTTGAAGACACTTCTATGGAGATTTATTTAACATAAGGATGACTCGCGAAGCATGGCATCCGTTGTTTATATTGACAGCGATATCAGCTATATTTGGAGAAGTACCCAAGTTGGCCGAAGGGACACCCCTGGAAAGGGTGCAGGTCGTTAATAGCGGCGCGAGGGTTCAAATCCCTCCTTCTCCGTCAAAAGAATGTAGAAAGAAGTTGATTGTTTTCAAACAATCGACTTCTTTTGACATTTATAGTAAAAAGCATGTGAGGACAATCATTTAGGAGCAATTATATGAATGAATTTTTTGAATGGTTAAAAGAGAACAAAATCAGTATTAACGGTAAATATAAAGGAAAACGGTGGGGCTCAGTCAACAAATCGGAAGATGGTGATTGGCATATGCGAATATGCGTTCAATATGATGAATATTTAGAACCCTTTTTATCAAATGAATCTGTAGAAATGCAGGAACTGGTCAAAATGCGTACAGGTCATGAGGGATGTGGGAGATGTATAGACGGTAAATGTGCTTTTACCGGTTTTGATTTAGTAAATCCGACGCAAGAGCAAATTGAGTTAGCTAAAAGATTAATAAAATTTAGGATTAATGCTATTAATGACGGACGAATCCCGAAATGCAGTTATATAAAATTATCGAAACGTGGTGAAACAATCGAACCGTGCGCTGTATGTAAGGTATGTGATCCTAAATGCAAAGCTATGAAAAAATATTAATATAGAAATGGATAAATAGATGGAAGCAGGAGAGGCGGTTACTATTTTTTCAAAGACAGTCCTATATTAATGAAGAATCCGGGTACAGTGTGGTAAACGACTGGAGATTAAAAGAGATAACGGAAGAAAAGTTCGTAGACGCTTACTATGAAATGACAGGGTTTGACTTTTTGAAGAGAATTCGAATTTCTTATCCGTATGAATTAAAAAAATAAATAAAAAAGTTAAAAAAATACCTTGACGAAGTATAGTGGTTATGATAATATATTAAAGCTGTCGCAAGATAATGCGTCAGACAGTACCTTGACAAACAAACAGTAATGCAACCCTGAAAATTCAAGAAAAGCCGGGGAACCGGTGAAGAGAATTATTCAGTGAGAACAACACAGAATCTATAACAGATATCTGTAATTAATCCAGAAGACGGAAAACAAGAAAAGCCAAGCTTATCTTGTGACCGGAATCAAACAGCTTTGCGGAAGTTCAACAGCCCGCGAGTTTGTGCGAAGCGCAAACTTGCAGCTTTGCTGAGCGAAGCGAAGCCAAGCTTTTTTTCGAGAGTTTGATCCTGGCTCAGGATGAACGCTGGCGGCGTGCTTAAC
>CAMWWS010000036.1 GCA_947178085.1 uncultured Lachnospiraceae bacterium
CGTCAGATGTGTATAATCGACAGATTCTGCTGATGAAATGTATCCAGCCTCTTCCTTTTTCTGTAAAATTTTTCGGACTGTGATTAATCTGAGTATTTGTTCCATAGACATCTATCGCGGACTCTTTGACATTTTGGCAGAAAGTATCCAAATGCTTAACTATAAAGAGCTTTTTTTCACCCACTTTAAATGATACTGCAAGCTTCCCGCCTTTTTTAATTACTCTGGGAATCAGCTTCAGACTGTTTTCTTTTCCTATTGTTCCTGCCGCTGTCAGATTCGCTCTTTTTTCCTGATAAAATGACATAAGCCTCTTCGCATTTAAATCGGTGGCATCTCCGATATTATGGACAGCCAGATATTCTTCCAGCTTGATTAAAACACCCGCTTTATAGCCACAGGTAGTTTTGCGAGAAAACCACATATAATATCCCTGGCGGCATTTTGGACACCGGCATCCAAAATTTATAACTTTTGTACGCGAAAACTGCAGCTGTATTGAAAATTCATCCGTACCTGACTTGCCTATAGCGTCCAACTGCCCCAAGATTCTACCGTTGTCCTGATCATATCCGGACTTAATCTGCATGATTTTAATCTTTCCCTGTCTTAAAAGATTCTCGCCTTCTACATATGAGGACTTAGGAATATCCATGGATTTTCTGATAGCGGTGCCATTGAAATAATTATAATGTTCAAGACTGGCGATGCTTTCGCTGGGGGTTGAGGTTGGCATGAGTGAGGATGACTCCTCGGGGTCTGGAGATGGTGAGCCGCCGAGTAATGTGTATTCTACCGGGTCTTCTTTTTTATCGTCTTCTGCATATTCTGTTGTATCTTCTATTGCATCTTCTGTTGTATCTTCCTCAAATTCAGGCTCAGACTGGTACCGTGCAGCTGTTGTATCTTCTTCGCTGTGGTGTGATTCTGCTTCCTGCTCTTTTGCTTCAATGGCATACAGAACAGCTGCCATATGCTCGCAGTTTTCCCCTTCTTCTGATATCGGGCAGTTGCATTTCATACTTGCAGGATAACCGTCTTGCATTTTTATCTGTACTTCAAAGTACCTTATCCCAAGCACTGCTGCCGTATATGTACCATTGTTTTTTTCAAGGTCGGCAACTCTTTTATTAAGATAGAATGCCAATCCTCGCTCTAATGTATTCCGTTCAAATTTATATTTCCATTCAATCATACTTATATTTCCATTCAATTATTGTATTTTCCCGTTTTCCATATATGCTCGCGTTTGCATTATTTTACAAATTCCATGAATATATGGGTTAAGCATTGATTAATCTGTCGTATGCCACTTAAAATATTACAAGGTTTTCATTACACAGTCAATATAACGCTTATTACTTTAGCCTTTGGGGTTATTACTATGATGGTACTAGTTGAAAATTAAGATAAGCGAAAAAATATTTCCAACATAGAATATATCATATAGAAAAATATCGGTTTGGAGAAAAATTCATGTTCTGTGATAATCTATACAATAATGCTACACCTGATGCTTCGGCAGTCGTAAACGGTAATCGCTCACATCCTGAATTGTACGGGGTAGTTCAATTTTATCAAATGCCTTTCGGCGTATTCGTAATTGCACAATTTCATGGCTTACCCTTAATAACCGGAGAAAACCCCAATCAATTTTTAGGATTTCATATACATGAAAACGGCGATTGTTCACAAAATATCGAATATGATTTCAATATGACTGGAAGTCATTATAATCCTGATAATTTCCTTCACCCCAATCACCGCGGCGACCTTCCGCCCATTCTTAACTGCAACGGTTATGCATGGCAGTCATTTCTGACAAACAGACTCGTTGTTTCTGAAATAATCGGACGCAGTGTTGTCGTGCATAATTCTTTTGATGATTTTTCAACCCAGCCGTCAGGTAACAGCGGCGCAAAAATCGGTTGCGGCGTAATCACTGCTAACAAGTAATTTTGTGCTCCTTTTCCAGATATGCGAGCAAGGCTTCGCAACCCTCTACAATATCAGCATAGGTAACATCAAAATTACCTGTATACCATGGGTCAGCAATATCACGCGGACTGTTTCCAAAATCCAGAAGCCTGAAAACTTTATGTTCCGCATCGTCTCCCAATATCCGCATCATATTGCGGATATTCATCTGATCCATGCCAATCAGATAATCATATTCTTTATAATCTTCCTTAGTCATCTGCACCGCTCTATGCGGCACCAGCGGAATACCAACGGCGCGTAGTTTGCCCACGGTTCCATAGTGCGGAGTATTTCCGATTTCTTCGCGGCTGGTGGCTGCGGATGATATTTGGAATTGGGTTTCCAGGTTGCGGGTTTTTACCATGTGGGTCATGATGCTCTCGGCCATTGGGGATCTGCAAATATTGCCGTGACAGACGAAAAGTATTTTTATCATAACGCTAAAACTCCTTAAAATATTGTATTTATACCACTTTTATGTGTTTTTGTGGCAGATGTTTTTCTGCCTTATCATAGCATATCATGGCATAAATTGGTATATTTTTTCATCTATTCTTAGTAAATACTCTTTCTTTATGTGCCACAATTCTAAGATATTTCTTAATTTGTGGCACTATGTCAAATTAATATCCTTCTTTCCAATCAAGAAATCCACTATGTTGATATGTGAAATACCATCCCTTGAAAAATCCAGTTTGTCCATTGAAAGTACATATTTAGGAGACGCATCGCTGATTGGCTTAAATGCACCAAATTCCCTCTCTATCGTCTGATTACTGCTTAAATAATATTCTACCTGGATGAAGCATTTCTTTTTCCCACTTATAACGACAAAATGTATCTTCGATGTTTACGAGATTTGTATTAACCATTCTAAATCCCGTATCTACAGCATACTGTTTTCAACGTATGCCATAGCCTGCTTTCCTACTATATTATAATGCTTCACCCTGTCAATCAGACACGCTTTCTCCATTTTATCCACGTACCTATAAATAGTCTTTCTATCTATTTGTTCCTCGTTTTGGTTCTCAAAATATGTTTCCATATTCTTTGCGGAAAATTCTTTTCCCGCATTCGCCATAATGTATCCAGCGATCATTTCAAATTTCTGTCTGTTAATCTTTGATCTGTCCGTAATAATATCCTTTTACAATATTCCTTACGAAATAACCTGCATGAATTGAATCAAAGTCTTTTGGAAATAAGTTTTTTAAAATGTCAAAGGATTTACTTTAAGTTAAACAAAGAGATTTCGCTGCGACTCGCATATCTTGCTCACTCCATTTTGAAATAATCTCATTAATCCCTGCATATAGCTCATATCCAACATCTCTACTCCGTTGCCTAAAACGCGCACCGTTCATTATGTCTCCTCCAACCGATATGGCATAAAAATGTGATCTATTGGGATATGTGCCAAGTCTACCACAATAAGGTGCGGTTTGTCACTAACACATGAAATGGAAATGAAAGAACTAAGAAAGGATACGGTTGACGCTCTGCTGCCTTTCCAGCCGCCCATCGTCCGTATCCTCATCCAAATACAATTTACGAACTGTCCATTAATAACTTGTGCATTTGACAAGTCTAAATCCACATAAGTTATTTTTGGACAGCTCCTTACTCAGAAATCGGTACATCGCCCTGCTGCTTTCTGTCATGCAGCAACACATAGAAATTGTCTTTTCTCTCAATCCTTTCTCTGATTCTCTGGGCAAGCGCCTCCGCTCCCAGCTCAGGATCCTGCCGCAGGCATAATTCCATAACCTCAATAAATTTGGGCAGATAGCAGATACCGTCTCCATGGGACAGCACAATTTTTGACACCTCTGTCAGCAGACTGTAGGATATCTTCTCCGGCACCACTCCTTCTATCAGGGCAGGATACTTGATCCTAAGGTTGTCCACTATGTCCTTCATCAGATCCGGGTACAGGATCTCGTGGTATTTCTGCGAGACTGTCTCCTTCAGCATATTCATGATATGCTCCATGGTATCGTCTCCCACATCCTCCAGTATCTCGGAATAAAGTACATTTTTACAGGTACAGATCATGAACTCCTTCTTCTCCACCAGGGAATGGTCCCTGATCCGAACCACAGGCATCAAGATGCCTTCCCAGGCAAGTTCTTTTCTGATCTTCATGACTCTTTCCGCATAGCTTTCATCCCTGACCAAAAGCGGAACCACATCCACCCCAAATACCAGTTCCAAAGGCACCAGCGCCATCCTCAGACTCTCCCCTATCTCCGACTGCATGGACAGTATGCCGTCCTCCGCCTCTTCTGAAGTCCCAAGCCACTCCGCTCCCAGCAACCAGTCTGTGCTGACTCCCAAAAGCCTTGCAATATCCAACAGTATGGAGACATCCGGAAGACTCATTCCTCTCTCCCATTTACTCACAGCCTGCGGCGTCACCCCGAGCCGCCTAGCCATCTCCTCCTGGGTCATGTTCCTGTTCTGACGACAATTAGACAGCCGGACTCCTATCTGCATCCACTCATTTACCTTTCCTGCCATATGTTTCCTCCTAACAGAATGCTCCAAAGGGGTGTACCTTCCCTCTTTGCATCCTCGTTTTCCCATCAGTTCTGTGCCGGCCAACACTTATTTACAGAATAACTGTATCACGAAATGGATGCACTGTAAATCAACTAGACGTTTGCCCAAAAATCAACCGTCTATACCTCTCTTTTTTCAAACAGACGTGCACGGTATATCACACACCCCAAAACAACCCGCATGCAGACCGCCAATCTTGTCAGCCGAAAAGAACTTCTGTACTGAAGCATGTCACGGACTAAATCGCTTGTAAACAGAATATATGGATCCGGTTCGTTCGTCTGGATGAAAGTGGTTTGTTTTGGCTCAACCAGGCTGATCATTGGAATATCATTCTGTAAGGCAATATTGGCTTCGGCCAAAAAATCGCAGGGACTGTAATTATGCTAAACCACTCCAGCACTGCTGACAAATACATTTTTATAGAGAGAACTTGATCTGTTTTCAGGAAATCCACAGGGATTTGGAGGGATGGACCAGTTTTCCTCCGGCAGCTTCAAGTCGGGGATATAGTAATCACCTTCCAACGTATAATGCAATCCGTTGCTTTCATCATAAATGTACTTTTTCAGTTTATCCATTCTGTCGATCTCCTCATTCTGGTTTTGTAGTTGCAAGTCTGACTCTCCAGAAATATTGGTAAATCATTTGTAAAATTGAATAAAAAACACAGAAAATATTTGAATTTACGGTGATAAGGAAGTATTCAAAACAACTTATCATCAACGCTGACAAACAGAGTGCAAACAAGAGCAGAGAACATATCACTTTCATTAGTGGTCGCTTCTCTGCTTTTCTGTTACATATTTTCCCTTGTTAGCATTTCTTCAATACAATTAAATGCTTTATATTGACAAGTAAAACAATATATGTTATATTATTAGCACTCGATTAAATTGAGTGCTAATAGTTGTGGGAGGTATTTTATGGCATACGAAATTGATTTTATAGGGATTGATGAAGAGAGTAAGGATTCAGATGCTATTGCATTTCGTTGGAAGGATGAAAATGGAAATTATAAAATAGGAGTATATGATGGGGGTATACAGGCATATGGCGAAAAATTACAAGAGCATTTAAATCAATACTATTTTGATAAAAACGAAACCAATAAAGTTATAGATTTTGTAATCTGTTCTCATTCCGATTTGGATCATGCTTCAGGTTTGAAAACTATTTTAAATAATTTTAAAGTTAACGCTTTATATATAAATAGACCATGGCTATATGTAGATGATGTTTTTGACAAAGTTTCCGATGGAAGGATTACCAAAGATAGCTTACAACGTAGGCTGAAAGAAAAATATAAATATGTATCGGAATTAGAAGATATAGCAAATGAAAAGGGGATAAAAATAATTGAAACTTTTCAAGGCAAAACAATTGAAGATAAATTAATCGTTATGTCACCAACAAAAGATTTCTATTTAGATTTGTTGGTAGAATCAGATAAAACACCATTAGTAGCGGTGGAAAATGCTTCATTTGTTAAAGGTGTTTTCAAAAAAATTGGTACTTATATCAAAAATTTGTTTGAAAGTTGGAACGAAGAAAAGTTACGGGAAGGCGTAGAAACTACCCCTGAAAATGAAATGAGTATTGTAATTTTAGGGAATATGGAAGAAGAAAGTTTTTTGTTAACAGGAGATGTCGGAATTAGAGGATTAGATTTAGCAATTACATATTCAGAAGATATAGAATTTCCTATTATTGATAATGTTATGTTTCTTCAAATACCACATCATGGCGGAAGACGTAATATTAGCCCATCTATACTTAATCGCATGGTAGGAGAAATTGTTAATGAAGAAACTACAACAGGAAAAACAGCTTTTGTATCCGCAGGAAAAAATTCAGATCACCCGTTACAAATGGTCGTAAATGCTTTTGTCAGAAGAGGTGTAAAAGTTTATAAAAATAACGGAAAAATTATTCATCATCATAGAAATATGCCTGAGCGGGAAGGTTGGACTTCTATTACAAAATTAAATTTTGACAGTTATGTAGAGGATTGGGAGAATAATGGATAAGTTAATAAAATTCTTTGATGATTTTGTTTTTCATGCAAGAGTAATGCCTGTTTTAACAGCTATGTTCCCGATAATTGTTTTAGGCATATTTAAAGGATTTATTTATAAAGACTTTTTAGATATTTCTTTATATGTTTTTGTTTTATTAATATTCATAGCTTTAGCTTCTAAAGTTGCCAGAGAATGCGGTAAGCGTTATGAAACTAAAATGTATGATGAGTTAGGGGGAAAACCAACAACAATTATATTGAGGTATTCTGATTGCACAATAGATAACATCACAAAAACCAGGTATCATAAAGTATTGAATGCAAAGATAAGTGATATTCACTTGCCTTTAAATCCTAATGAAGAAGATCAAGAAAGTGATATTATGTATTCATCATCAATGACGTATCTTAGAAAATATGCAAACTCAAACCGAGATGTTGAGCCACGAGTTTATCAAGAATTAAAAGAATATAATTATTGGAGAAATTTATACGGATGCAAATGGATTTCAATTATAATTTATCTTTTAATTGCAATACGAGAAATAATTATAATTGATTCCTTTAGTGTTAGAGATATTTTTTTAAAACCATATCCAGAATATATTGCTTTTTTGCTAATGATTATTGGAATTGCTATAATGTGTATATTCGTAAGTAAAAAGACAATAAAGCGGCGAGCTTTTGATTATGCCAAAACTTTGGCAGAAGTTTGCGAAAGGTTTAATTGATATTTTTTAATCATATTCAGTGGAGTTTCATACAACCAACCACTAATGAAACAGTAACTTTCATTAGTGGTTGGTTCTCTGCTTTTCTGTTACGCAATAGAGCGCCATTTTTGAAGGTAGACATATAAAACCCTTACCTCGTCATTTCAATACCCGCAAAGCCGCATAAATCAAGGACAAAATAACCTCTACTGCGTAACAATCCCCATAATAAATTGAGGGCGAAAGCAGTCTGCTGATTTCGCCCTCTTGACTGCCCAATAGCAAAGGCAGAAAAAGCTGTCAAGGGCGCGTAGCGCGAAGTTTACCCTTGACAGCTTTTTCTGTCTTTGCTACTTCCTATCGGTTGAAGCGGAATTTCAATATGGCTTCAACCAGTTTTGCCTTTAGCCTGTCCTGTGTATCATCATTGATATGCCCCTTATACATAGACAGGTACTTGATGTGTGCGGTGTAGTGCCGCAATACTGCGTCTACCGCTTCCGGCTCTCCGGCAACAGCTTTTTGGATTACCTCAAAAGGTATCAGCTTTTTGTTCCTCATGTTCTAATCTCTCCCATTCTTTCCGCAACTGTTTCAGCGCAACATTTCTTTGACTGTTTATCGTACTTCTGCAACGCCCGTACAGTCTGCCGATTGCTTCATCACGATAGCCAACGAAGTAATAAAGCAACAGGACTTCCCGCCTTAATTCCGGCAATCTTGATAACGCCTTTGCCAACCGTTCATCATCAACGATTACTTCCTTTCCCAACACAAGAAATACGGTTGGTTTGTCCTGCTTTTTAAAGTAGCTGTCCATAGCAGACGGTTCAAAATATTTCTCTGACATCAGATAGTCAAGGGATATTTCCTGTTCCTCTTTCCGCTTCAAATCCCGCCATGCGTTGATTGCTTCATGGCGCAGGACAATCTTACAGAACGCATGAAACGCATATTCGATATGCTCCATGAACTGTTCAGAATATCTCATTTTCTCTCACCCCCTTTCTTCCCAGGGGGTTATTACAGCAAATATCCATACAGCAGAGAGCGCATGGGTATTTGAGTAATGCGAGTTATTAAGACATACTAAATGATATGTGTGTTCATATTCATAGGCAGAAAATCCCGTTCCACAAGACAGGATTTTTTTGATAATTCACCATAGCAAAAACTACCCATGAAATAAAAAACAGACATAGCAGTACCTCACCACAATACCGCCATATCCATGAAAGCTGTCCTGCCACATAAAGACGGCGGCTTTGATTGTTATTTCAAAACCGCCGTATGATATTATTTTCGATAAATGAGCGCAATAAATCTTCTGCCCGAACAGCGGTTTTTTTCTTTTCTGCCGCTGGGCAGATTTTGTTATCTATTCAACAGATGGTGTTATCAGCAATTATTTTTCAAAGAGCATTGCAAGCGTAAATGCCTTATCAGAATATAGACTTCCTGCAACATCTGCCCATACTCCGCAAAATTTGAATCCAATCTCCTTTGCTTCACTAATCAAAGCCTCTTTTGTAAAGTATGTATTCCAGATATAATACTGGAATACGCCACTGTCTTTGATAATGGAAGCTTGTTCTAAAGTAACATTGGGAGAATACTTATAATTACCATAAAACGCTACATATTTTTCATTGCTCCAAAATCCTCCGGTATTGCAAACTTCCCATGTCCGTGTCTGGAGAAATGAATTATACTTTTCTGTGGAAAATACATCCAACAAGAATTTTCCGCCGGATTTCAAGTGAGAATAAACATTACGCATAAGCGTTTTTCGGTCGGCTGTTGACAATGCTCCATAATCGCAATATATCATTGTCGCAAAATCAAAACTCTTATATAATTCCATGTTCAAATAATTTTGATATAAATATTCAATATCCAACCCATGTTTTAAAGCAGCGCTTTTCGCATAGTCTATTGACCTTTTAGAAAAATCAATACCTGTAACGCAATAACCTTGTCTTGCAAATTTTTCCGCATATATTCCCGGACCACATCCAATATCAAAAAGTAACGGATAATCTATTGGTGATACAAGCTCTGTTATCCATGCAACAGATTTTTCAATAAAAGCATGTTTTCTGCTTGCTCCCTCAAATTCCGGATTCAGATGCGCCTTTAGCATTTGCATGGAGATATGCTCATCATTCCAAAATTCGCTCTCTGTTTTTTTGTAAAGGGGAGGTTTTTCTAAAACAGTTTCGATATTTTTTAACATTGCTTCTCCTTTCTGTGAGCAAAAGAAAAAGCCGTAGATTTTACTCTACGACTAATCACTCAAATGACGAAGAATAGTTAAGAGTAAAATAAAATCAAACATTAGGCATAAAAACAAAACTGTAATAACAGTTAGTTTTAAGCTATTGAATTGATTTTATCTACTCTTCTCCAGTCATATCCACGTCACCGATTGTGCGACATCTGATACGCCGGACATTCATCACCTTTTCTATTTGTTTTTGTATGCTTATCTTACATGAAAGATTGTCCTTTGTCAATACAGACAAACAGCATATTCAAAATAGTTTTAAGTGGCAACAGAAGCATTCTTCTTCTGTATTTTATTGGCATTTTCCCAACTTCCTCGTAGTAGGGAACAAGGAAAAGTTTTTGAAGAATTTTTCTCAAAACTTCGTCAAAACCGCCCTGTGCGGTGTTATAGGTAGTGAGAGGACTTATCAGAGGGTTTGGGATACTTCCCAACAAGCAAAATCTGTCCGACAAGCCGTAGCGCAGACGGGCAGATTTACGGAAAAGGGTACCCTTTTCCTATGCTTGCTCCGAAACTATTCATTTTAACAAATACGGAAAGGAAGGGAAAAGAATGGAATGGGAACTTGAAATCAGGAACAGCGAATTAGTACCGCAAAAAAAAGCCGACTGAGGAAACCATCTGCTACAAAATCGGCGGCACTTACTATGAAGTGTCTACCTCCTGCGGCGGCTCGGAACGGCTCCGCGACAAGATGAAGCTACATATTTCGCATAATATCTACCGCGATTTTCATCAGGAGACGTTTTTATTGAACCGATTACCTTATTATTTCCTTTTAGCACGATTGCCCATCTTTCATCATCTGCAATAAAAGAATTTAATGCAACCAGCGATTCTTCCTTGCTTTCGTGGGGCTTTCATCCTTGCATTACCCCAACATCAACATTTTGGGCATATTCATATAAATCATCTAAATCATCGAGCGACCAACCTCGTAAAATCAATCGTTCGGTTTCTAATGTTCGCATTCTGATACTCCATTCTACTTATAATGCTCTTCTAACAAAATGTGCCACCATCACAAGTATCTTTCAATCCCCTAACAAATTATGATCATTCAGAACTTGTGCCTCTTGCAAATAGCGAGGAAACTTTTCTTGAATAAACCTATAACCCGGATGTGTTATATTGTTTAGTAGATCAAATCTTTTTATAAAACGAATAACATGTCCACGTATCACATCAATGCGCCATTGGGGTAAATCTTCGTATCTTTCATAAATAAATGTGCCCGTATCGGCATAGCTGATAATTCTCTCGTACACATCTTCAATATACTCAAAATCAGCAACAGGGACAGGTTCACTTGATGTTGCACAAGTATGTACGCCTGCATCCTTGCTGAGTTCATAGTTTCCTATACAACGATATATATATCCGGAGACGCCCTTGTAGAAATATTCCAATGCGCCGCTGAACATTTCCTGAAATACGAGAACTCCATCTTTGCGAATATCAAGCATCGGCATTTTTACACCAATTCTTTTCTCATCCCAAATATAGTGTAATGCTAATTGTTTACTTGTGGTCAAATACACAAACGGCTGTTTTAAATTAGAATAGTTAGATGCAAATGGCTTTAATTCTGTGAGCCCTTTGATTGTGCTTCCGTGAAAATATTCCATATTGTACCTCCTGAAAAATAAGATTTTTTCCGAGTATATCAACTAACCGAACAAAATGCCAGTCTTGTTTTCAGCGCTGCGGTATGATATAATATTTACATCAAAAATAAAGAACAAACGGCGTTTTTTACCCCTTCGGCTTCTTTTTGATGAACATAGAAATCAGCATGACCGCTATCCCTAATGCGAGATAGCCAGAAAAATGATTTTACTGTGCATTGATATTCTCTACAATAGACATATTTTGCAAGCGTTTTGCAGGTTTCTTTACTGCAAAAAATGATGCAATAAAAACAATGCAGATTATTAGTATAAGATGCATGAATGGAACACTCCATATATCACCCCAAAAATTTGTCACCATACTTGTATAGATAACCCAGTGCATGGGAATCCCCATGATACAGCCCCAAATAATACCGCTGATTGCGTAAGTTCCTGCTTCGGCAATAATCATTCTTATAAGCTGCCGGCTGCTCATCCCTATCGCCCGCATTCCTCCATATTCTTTCATTTTTGCTGCAACCCCCATGCCAATCGTATTCATGATATGAAAAACAGTAATCGCAACAATAATGGAAAGGAAACCATAAACAAGAACAGCAAATGCCAAATACAATCTTCTTTGTTGCTGGACTTGCAAAAGTGTATCCGTGAATAATACACCGCCATCAGAAAAAATATTTTCTATTTTCGCCACATCCTCATTTGATGCATTATTCCGAAATTGAACATCAATAATCGTATAGCCTGCCTGCCCCGTTAATTTTGTGAATGTTTTTTCAGAGCAGAAAATCGTTTCCGTATTCTCTACCCTTGCTAAAGGGCTGTCAGACAAAATGCCGGCAACAAAAACTTCGTGTTCCTCATTGCCCACAAACAGCTTAACTTTATCTCCTGCATGAATATCCGCATTCTCCGTCTGCACAAACAGAACCTGATCTTCCTGTTGCATGACAGCATCTATTGAGCCGGAGATTAAAGAATCAGCCGCCCAGCGGAATTGGTATTCTTCATAAGAAATGACATTTGCATTGTAGCTTTTTCCACTGCTTTCTGCCGGAACATCATAAGCAAACATACGCCCGTATGCCTTTTTCACCATTTCGTTTTGACTTACCTGCGTAAACAATTCATGGTCAATAGAACAGGTATTTGTTTCGCTTACTATGGATAATTCCGGTGTCCATTCCGGTGGTGTAAAAGCATGTTCCATAAAATCAACAAGACAGGTAAATGTGAGGAATAATACGATGCAAACAGCAAATGCCCCTGTCATTAAAATATAATTCTTTTTTCTTGCCTTTGCATGGTGAATCCCTAACGCAGTTTCAATTTTAAATAAGCTGACGTTTGCCGCCTTGCGGAAAAAAACTGTCTGTCCGGCATTACCTGATACAGCAGTAAGTGGTGAAACTTTCGCCGCCCTTTTCGCCGGGGAACGGGCAGCAAGTAAAACAGTAAGCATCCCTAACAAAGTGCTGGTAACTATGCTGATCCAACTGACCCCCAAAAGCGGCATAGCCCCAAACCATTCCGGGCTTATCAACCTCATAAAAGCCGACAAAACCCAGATAATGAGAATGGAGATTACAAGACCTATCGGGATTGCTGTTTTGCACCAATATACCCCCTCAAAACGGACAAATCTCATAATCTGCTTTTTCGTTGCCCCCAGACACCGG
>CAMWWS010000037.1 GCA_947178085.1 uncultured Lachnospiraceae bacterium
TCCTGTTGACTTCATTTCAGGTCCTAAGCTGATTTCCGCTCCTCGGATTTTCTCAAAAGAGAATACCGGCATCTTGATTGCATAATAATCCGCCGCCGGCTGTAAGCCCGGTTCAAATCCTAAATCACGAATCTTTTTCCCGATAATTACCTCTGTAGCCAAGTCTACTATCGGAATCCCCGTCACCTTGCTGATATAAGGTACTGTACGTGAAGAACGTGGGTTTACCTCAATCACATACACCTCATCATTTACCGCAATAAACTGAATATTTATCAATCCAATGACATGCAGCGCCTTTGCCAGTCTTCTGGAATATTCCGCAATCGTTTCCCTGACTTTGTCGCTGACAGTCGGTGCGGGATATACTGAAATACTATCGCCTGAATGTACGCCTGTTCTTTCTATATGTTCCATTATGCCGGGAATCAGAATATCGGTTCCGTCACACACTGCATCTACTTCCAGCTCTTTTCCCTGTAAGTACTTATCTACCAGAATCGGGTGTTCCTGAGCATAGCGGTTTATAACCGCCATAAATTCCTCGATTTCCTTATCAGAAATCGCTATCTGCATTCCCTGACCGCCAAGTACATAAGAAGGTCTTACCAAAACAGGATATCCGAGTCTGTTCGCTACCTCTTTAGCTTCTTCGGCAGTATATACGGTTCCTCCTGCCGCTCTGGGGATCCCTGTCTCTTCCAGAATCTTATCGAACAGCTCCCTATCTTCTGCGGCGTCTACGTCCTCAGCCTTGGTTCCTAAAATCGGCACCCCCATCTTCATCAGACTTTCCGTTAATTTAATGGCTGTCTGTCCGCCGAACTGTACTACTGCTCCGTCAGGTTTCTCAACATTAACGATGTTCTCCACATCTTCCGGCGTAAGCGGTTCAAAATAGAGCTTATCAGCAATATCGAAGTCCGTACTTACCGTCTCCGGATTGTTGTTGATGATTATGGTTTCATAACCCTCTTTAGCAAACGCCCATGTTGCATGAACTGAGCAGTAATCGAACTCGATTCCCTGACCGATACGGATGGGGCCGGAACCCAGCACCAGAACCTTTTTCTTAGAATGTGTTTCTTCTACTTCCGTTTCCGAGCCGAATACGGAATAATAATAGGGCGTACTTGCCGCAAATTCGGCAGCACAGGTATCAACCATCTTAAATGCTGCTATAATACCGTTATCATATCGCATCTTCTTAATTTCGGCTTCCGTTTTCCCTGTCAGCCTTGCTATAACATTGTCAGGGAACTCAATTCTTTTCGCTTCTTTTAGAAGCTCTACCGTAAGCGGACCTTTTTCTAACGCCGCTTCCATCTCTGTTAAAATCGCGATCTTATCTATAAACCAGATATCCACCATGGTAATCTCATGGATTGTATCATAATCAATACCTTTTCTGATGGCTTCCGCTATGATATAAATTCTCTGATCGTCTACAATCTTAAGTCTCTCAAGCAGGTCTTCTTTGGATAAATCGGAAAAATCATAACTGCGCAGACAGTCAACATGCTGCTCCAGTGAGCGGATTGCCTTCATCAGCGCACCTTCAAAGTTGTTTCCGATGCTCATAACCTCGCCTGTAGCCTTCATCTGCGTCGTCAGTGTACGTTTCGCCGTAATGAATTTATCAAAAGGAAGTCTTGGAATCTTCACTACGCAATAATCAAGAGTAGGCTCAAAGCTTGCATAGGTCTTACCCGTAATAGCATTTTTTATCTCATCCAGAGTATATCCGAGCGCTATCTTAGCCGCAACCTTCGCAATCGGATAGCCTGTCGCCTTGGATGCAAGCGCCGAAGAACGGCTCACACGCGGATTAACTTCAATGACACAATATTCAAAACTCGTAGGATGCAGAGCAAACTGCACATTGCACCCTCCTGTGATTTCCAACTCATTAATTATATTAAGAGCAGAACTCCTAAGCATCTGATATTCTTTATCGCCAAGAGTCTGCGAGGGCGCTACGACTATACTGTCTCCCGTATGAACGCCTACCGGGTCTATATTTTCCATATTACATACGGTGATGCAGTTGCCGACACTGTCACGCATAACCTCATATTCGATTTCTTTCCAGCCCGCGATGCAACGCTCCACCAATACCTGCCCCACACGTGAAAGGCGCAAACCATTGGCCAGTATTTCTTCCATTTCCACCTGATTATGAGCAATGCCGCCACCTGAGCCGCCAAGCGTATATGCCGGCCGCAATACTACCGGATAACCGATTTTTTTTGCAAAAGCAACGCCGTCTTCGACATTCTCCACTACCAGAGAAGGTGCGCACGGCTCCCCGATTTTTTCCATCGTTTCCTTAAATTCAAGCCTGTCTTCCGCTTTTTTAATCGTTTTCGCGGTCGTTCCAAGCAGCGTAACCCCATGTTCTTTAAGAAAGCCGCTCTCATCCAACTCCATACCAAGATTTAAGCCTGCCTGTCCGCCCATATTAGGCAAAAGGCTGTCTGGTTTTTCCTTGATAATAATCTGCTCTAAAACTTTCGCCGTTAAGGGTTCAATATATACTTTATCTGCAATATCGCCATCGGTCATAATAGTCGCAGGATTGGAATTGACCAATATTACCTCCATACCTTCCTCTTTCAGGGAACGGCACGCCTGCGTACCCGCATAGTCAAATTCCGCCGCCTGCCCGATCACAATCGGACCTGACCCAATCACCAAAACTCTTTTCACATTTGGATTCTTCGGCATATTTCTTCCTCCATCTATCTCTGTCTATCTTTTATTCTCTTCCACAAACCGACAGAATGTCACCAGACATTCTGTCAGGCAAAACATAGAAATTCTTAGTAAGCGTTCTTTGCTTACTTAGAATTTCTTTTTGCCTTCATCATTGCAATAAACCTGTCAAACAAATACCCTGAGTCCTGTGGTCCCGGACACGCTTCCGGATGGAACTGCACGGTAAAAATATTCTTGCCGGTATAGGAAAGCCCCTCATTCGTTCCGTCGTTGACGTTGATAAACGCCGGTTCCGCCACCTTCGGATCCAGCCTGTCCATATCCACCACATAACCGTGATTCTGGGAAGAAATGTACACCCTGCCCGTCGATAAATCCTTCACCGGATGATTGCCGCCACGATGCCCGTATTTCATTTTAAAAGTATCCGCACCCGTAGCGAGCGCCATAAGCTGATGCCCCAAACAGATTGCAAAAATCGGAATATCCGTATCATACAACTTTTTTATTTCCGCAATGATACTTGTGCACTCTTTCGGGTCTCCCGGTCCGTTGCTCAGCATAATTCCTGAAGGATTGGATTCTATAATTTCTTCCGCAGAAGTCAGTGCCGGATATACAGTCACATCGCACCCTCTTGCAGCAAGAGACCTTGCAATATTGTCTTTTGCGCCAAAATCAAGCAGCGCTACTCTTAAGCCCTGCCCATTCAGATCCTTTACCATACTCGGTTTTTTTTCACGTTTTCCTTCTGCATACTCTGCGGAATTAAAATGAGAACTGCCTGATACAGGACCATTCTCGGATAAATCCCTGCTGCCCTTTATTTCATATTTATTTGTACAGGTTACTGTTTCTACAACTTTTCCGGTAGTATATGCTTTTAATTTAGGAATTATTTCGTCTAATTGATAGGCTTCATTAGTGGTAATCATACCGTTCATTGTGCCCTTCTCGCGAAGTATCTTAGTTAATGCCCTTGTATCAATACCTGCAATACCCGGCACATCATTTTTTTCAAGAAACTCCTGAATAGTCATATCACATCTGAAATTGCTCGGAATTCTGCTAAGTTCCCTGACAATAAATCCATCCGGCCATGCCTTTCGCGACTCCATATCATCTATACAGACTCCGTAATTTCCAATCAGGGGATATGTCATACACACAGCCTGTCCCGCATATGAAGGGTCAGTCAGCACTTCCAGATATCCAGCCATTGATGTGTTAAAAACAATCTCACTGATGATTTCTTTCCTCGCACCGATGTGTGTCCCCTCAAACACAGTGCCGTCTTCCAAAATTAAAAATGCTTTCATTCCGGTAACCTTTCTCTAGTAGCAAATTTTCTGTTATTATAGCATATACATACCCATGATTTCAATGGGCGAACATACTAAAAAAGTAATTAACCCCAATCACTTTACCCTGAATTCATATTTACCTGCTTCCAGCTCCATATTATCATATTCTTCTCCCGGAAGTATCACAGTTGCAGAAGTGTTTGCCGGAATCGTAAACTGAAATACTGTCTCCTCTCCTTCTACATGCCAGCTGCTCTCAATTTTTCCATACATACTGTCATAATAGCCTGAGGCATATGTCAACGCACCACCCGGCCTTGGCTCCAAAATAAAGTGCTTATACGCCGGAGCTGTTTCATCCCTCTTTATCCCTAAAATATCAGTATAAAACCATGCTCCAACCGAGCCAAGCCCATAATGATTCAAGGAGCCGTTGATAATATAGCTTCCGTCATCTGCTTCGAGATATGTATTCCATCCCTCCACCAGCGTCGTCCCGCCATGTGCAAACATAGCGTTCCATGATGGAGCGGAATCCTGCATAAGTATCTGGTACGCCGAATCAACGTATCCGTATTTGCTAAGTACCGGAAGCAGGAACGGTGTGGAAACATAACCTGTGCTTATATGAAAGCTGTTCGCCGAAACTGCAATATTAAGTTTCTCAGCTCCTGCATTTTCCAACTCCTCGGGATATAATCCAAATGCCAGCCCAAGCACATAATCCGACGGATTCCATACCCCGATTGAGCCATCCTCATTTAAGTAGTTGTCCTGCCATGCCTTTCTATAGCTTTCAAAAATATTATTGTATTTTTCCTTATATTCCTCCTGCCCTATAATACCGCTCATTTTGGAAAGCAGATTGGCCACATACGCACACTGCGCTGTATTTACCACATCATCTCCCGAACTCGATATCGCATTATGGTCTCCATATCCTTTGACTTCCCTGACATAATTCTCACTGGTTGCTACTAAATAATCCATATATGCGCACATGGCGTCATAATTTTCTTCTATTATCCCAACGTTTCCATATTGTTGATATAAAGTCCACGTAATTATAATAATCGAGTCAGCCCAGCCGTTATTTCCGCCCCATCTGTTATCAGAAAACGCTATGTCCTGAATACAGCCGTTTTCAAGCTGTCCGGCGCGCAGGGCATCCAGAAATTTGTCCATAAAGGAGTAAATGTTGGCATTATAACTGCCTGTCAGTGCAAAAACCTGCGCATCTCCCGTCCATGCAAGCCGTTCATCCCTCTGAGGGCAATCCGTAGGAACATCCACATAATTACTGAGCTGCGTCCAATAAATATTATTATACAGAGTATTTACTTTTTCATCTGAACATGTGAACTGACCGGTTCTTTCATTTCCGGTAGACAGTACAACCGCCTTAATATCATCTTTTGAAAGCGCCTCATCCAGACCGGTAATCTGTACATATCTAAAACCTCTGTATGTAAACTGCGGTGTAAATATTTCATTCTCTGCACCTTTTAAGACATAATAATCCGTATTTTGCGCCGTGAATAGATTCTGCGTCCATATTTTTCCAACGGCATCATCCCTGCATGACATCATCTCTTCATTCAAGGCTTCCGCAAATCTCATCGTTATTACTTCTCCGGCTTCACCATGTACAGTAATCCGGCAGACTCCATTAAAATTCTGCCCAAAATCATATACAAAACAGCCCTCTTCCGGTTCTGTAACCGAAATATATGTCCGTTCCTCAACAGGCAGCACCGGCTCGCTTTCAGCCGCTGTCTTCTTTAACGTCATCATTTCCTGATATATGGAAGCCGCTTGCCAGTCTTCATCCCGGAATCCCGGAAGATTCCAGTTTACCGCCTCTTTATTTGCATCATAATATTCTCCCCAAAACAAATCGCTTCTGCGAATAGGACCTTCTCCATATGCACGCCATGTATCATCCGAAACTACTGTCTGTATGCTTCCGTCTTCATATCGGATAACCAGCTTTTCACAGAGCGCCGGTTTATCTCCCCATTCCGAATTTACATGGTTATATCTGCCATATCCTAATACAGTCCCCAGAGCGTTATCACCCGTGTTAATCAATTCAGTTACATCATATGTACGGTAATAAGCCTCTGTACTGTAGTGGGAAGCCCCCGGGGCAAAAAATTCCTCAGACACCTTGCTTCCGTTTATATATGCTTCATAAATTCCGAGTGCCGATATATAAAGCCTTGCAGACACTATCTTTTTCTCATTATCTGTCTGAAAATCTTTTCTGAACATAGGCGCAGGCTCTTCACCACCCGGAACCATTAAGATACCGGAAGACGCTTCCAGCCAGCCGTCTTCTATCTTTGTGTAAAAAGGTGCAAAAATTGTTTGCTCAGGATTCTCAAAATCTTCCCTGTAGATTTCCTTTCCTTCTCCATTCACTACCAGAAGGTTATCATAATACGCATAAAAAGCTCCCCTGTCAGCCCAAAATCCCAATAGTCCTGCCTCTTTGGACATAGGAAGTATATCTTCCGCAATCTGAACTTCATCAAGCCATGTCTTTACATTAACGCCATCGACATCGATTTTCAGATAATGCTCCTTATTTATAAAATCTTCTTTGGAAATCCCCATACTACCTAATACATATCTGTTTTCCGACAAGACATTACCGTTTTTTCTTAACGACGATACAAATTCCACTTCTGTCCCAGTAGTATCAAATGCCCACAAATAGTACTCTCCATAATAATTCGTGTCGGCGCCCCATATTAATCCGGATTTTGAAGATTCCATCTTAAAATTACAGGAAATCACATAGTCAGTCTTTTCTGCATCTGATATATCCGCTTTCTCCGTTTCACGCTCCAGATATATCCATTGCGCCCCATTCCAGTCATCATCCAGAACTCCTGTTTCAAAATAAGCTTCTTGTGCCGGCTCGATAACTTTTCCTTCCTTATCTTTGGCATATACAGTCCAGAAATATCTTGTTTCAGGCTGTAAATTACTCCCCTCGTAAGGAATTGCCACCGAACAGTCCGAATCAATTTCCCCTGAATCCCATACATACTGCATAAGTTCCAGATTTTCTTTTGAATCTGCCACTACAATCCTATATGCAGTCTGTCTTTGTCCCTCAGTCTCATCATGCATTTTCCAACTGAAAACCGGCTCTGTTTCAATACCGATTGGATTTTCACGGTAATTCACAGTCAGTTCATTTAAACACGCCGCAACTTCAGGTTCAAGTACATTTGACACACCATTTTTCCCACATCCGCATAAAATTCCCATTATAACCGCTACTGCAATAAATGCTCTTTTCACTTTCAATCCCTTTCCTGTAACACTTCCGACTCCGACAATACCATACTTCCAAAAGTATCCTGACTCTGCTTCTGTAAGTCGGCAAGATGAAGAACCACGCCGTTTTCGTATTTCCTAATCCCATGCCGCTGCGCCATTTCCTCTGTATAATCCTCCAGAAAATAAACATTTTCCAGTCTGAATCCACTGTTATACTGGCATACCATAGGCAGAATGCCCGTGTTTTTATCAGAAACCTCTATTTCCTCCTCAGATACGTGAAATGTCACCCACGCCATTCCCTCAAGCATGCATTCCGCTCTTTTTTGAAGGGATACATAATTTCCCAGCGAATAATAACAAAGAGCGCGATTACCGTTTTCTGCTGTAATCCACTCCACCGGCTGCGGAACATGAGGATGGGTTCCGATAATCAAGTCAGCTCCCGCCTCCGCCATTTCCTGCGCAAATTTTATCTGATACCTGGAAGGCGTAGTCTTATATTCCGTTCCCCAATGAGGAAAAACTATAACAATATCCGCTATTTCATTTGCAGTTTTGATATCCTCTGTCACCTGTGGATTCAGCTTGGTAAAATCTATTTTTCCCGTCTTTTCATTATAATTACACAGCATATTCAGATGTTTTCTCAAGGAAGGTCCTATTGTTTCACTGTTAGGGCCGTATGTATAATTCAGAATGGCAAATGTGAAATCTCCGACCTCAAGCAGTGGGATATCCGTAACTTCCTCTTCACCTTTGATTCCGGTCACCAATATTTCCGGATACTGTCCCCAAAATGACATACAATGTTCTATGCCCTTTATACCTTTATCTGCTGCATGGTTAGTGGCATGCAGTACCACGTTAAAGCCGGCGTCCGCAATGGAGTCTCCAACTTCGGTTGGGGAATTAAAAGTCGGAAAGCCGGAAAAACCCAGCTCATTGCCTGCAAAAATTGTTTCCTGATTAATAACCTTAATGTCAGCTTTATCAAGATAAGCTGATATATTATCAAATAAAAATGAATAGTCATAGCTTCCATCGCTCTGTATACCGGTATTTACAATGCCCATATGCAGTAGATTATCGCCTATGGCCATAAGAGTAATGTCATACTCACCGGTGCCGGGCTCATCCTCTATGAATAGAGACCCACTCTCTGTCAGCAAAGGTTCTTCTTCAATGGATAAATCCTCATTCTCCATAGACGCGGATACATTGTCTGTAAGCGAAATTACATTATCCGCTTCCTCACTTCCCGTTATGGATTCAGAAAACATCCCTACAGTTATAGCAGTTTCGTTTTCATGAATATAGATATATGTAAAAGTGGTAAAATATACAATAGCTAAAAAAATCGATGGAAGCAGCACTGACAGCCGCCGTTTTCCTTTCATACCAAAAACTCCTGCAATTTAGTCTGTATTGGATAAAATAGATAAATTTTTATAAGCTGTAGCCATAATTGCCCTTTCCTTATCGCAATTGTCTACGCAATGTTATTATACATCGGCGCTGTCATTTTTCAATGTATTTTTTATAAATGGTTGAGCGGACTGCCAGGCAAATAGCGAGTTAGTTGTTTTACATGGAAAATTATATGCTGTATGATGGAGTCATAGCAAAATAAGGAGGACCATGATATGGAGTTAGGTGATAAAATTGCAAACTATAGACAGATGCAGAACATGACACAGGAGGATTTGGCAGAAAAACTGGGTATCACGCCTCAGGCAATCTCCAAATGGGAGCGAAACCAAAGCATGCCGGATATCGACACATTTGCAAGGCTGTGCATGGTTTTATCTGTGGATGCGAACGAAATGCTGAAAATGACGTGGCAAAACCGGAACGTGTGGCGTGAGCGGCTCAGGGAAGAACTGCGGATGGCAGAGCAGCCGGTGGCGCTCTATTTTGGTAAGGATCTGGTCACAGAAGTCTTTTTGAAGCAGCCTTATATGGATTATGTTGAAGAACAGAGGCTCAGATTAGCAAGATTGGGATTTTGGCTGCCCTTGGTACGTCTCTGTGACCAGACCTACCTAGAACCAAAAGAATTTATGATCCTGTCTTATCACAAAGTGCTCTATCGCGAAGTGCTTGAAACGGTTGATGAAAATACAGGACAATATATGATATCAAAGATGGCAGATATGGTGATGGACAACTATGCGTATGTTTTAAACCGTGATATTGTTAAATGCATTGTGGATAGTATGGCAGTTGACTATCCGGCGCTCATAAACAATGTTGTACCGGAGAAAATCTCCTATGCTCTGCTTCAAAAGGTTATGGTCGGACTTCTCAAGAGGGGAGACTGGCCGTGTTATATGGTGAAGACTATAGAGATTATGGAGGATGAGTTACTTAAAAATCCGGAAGCCGGAGCAGATGACCTGATCAACGCTGTTGCTGCGGCAATCGAAGGAGATGACAACTATTTCGTGTTCATGAATAACCGTAGAACTTAAGCGGAATCCCTCATTGCCATCGAGGGATTCCGTTTATATTATTTATTTAATCCGTTAATTGTAACCGTAAGCCGTGCTAGGCTGTCATTGATTTCCTTGCTGGTTTCCGCCATACCGCTTGCAAGTTTTTGCACATCAGTTGCAACTACAGCGAATCCCTTACCGGAATCTCCGGCACGTGCCGCTTCAATAGAAGCATTTAACGCCAGCATATTCTGACGTGTGCAGAATCCGTTTATCTGAGAAGTGCTTGCAGTAACCCCGTCAATTTCCTCAGCTGCCTTTGCAATACCATCATGCAGCGTTTCCAATATGGTAACATTATGTTTTTCCTGATAACAGGAGCGTACAAACATATTAATAACGTCGCCCAAAAGATTTGCTGACGCTTCAATCTTGTCTCGCGACTTTATGCTTACTTTATGCAAGGCTGTGATATATGCTTCCTCGTCAATTCCCAGTTCTCTGGCCGTAGCGCGGAATTTATCATCATCCGGCTTCTCCGGCAGCACCTGACCTCCAATAACGCTGCCAAGCACAGTGCCGTCATTCAGTGTAATAGGAATTCCGAAATCAACCAGACCCGCGTGACAGGAATATACTCCCTGTCCTTCTTTATCACATTGTTCACATCTTCTGCAGCCTTCTACGCTTCCTCTTGTCAATTTAATACAAAAATCGGTAAAATTATAACATTTGCTTATGTATTTTCCATCCGTGCCTACCGCAACTGTCGCCAGCCCCGTACTCTTTGCCCAGTTATCCATAATACTTTCAAACTTTTGCATATCGCAAAAATCTTCAATCCTCATTATGCTTCTTCCCTTCTCATGTATTTTTACAAAACACCAACTTTATATACAAATTATTCTAACATCTCTATTTTAAAAAGTAAAGATATGTTCTTCGCGGAAGACGCTTTATTTCCCATCATATTTGATTATATCCTCTGTGTATTTCCTTTCCATATCGTGCCTGATTTTCCTGTTTTCAACAGAATCAAAAATGATAGAAAAATCATAGTCCTCAGGATATAATTCTGCGGCTGCTACATGGAGTTTTACCCTTTTATGATTAATCCATATCTTTTTATCCGGTAATTGTACTCTTAGAACACCTTTCTCATTTACCGGCTCACATACAATGCCAATCTTTTTATCCGGATAGACCATAACGCTGTCCCCAAGCTTATATTTTGTACTAAATACCGCATTACCGTTTTGCTTCTTAATTTTGGATACTTTGCCTGTCTTCTTTTTTTCAATCACTGTATCTTCCTTCAGGAATTTGTAAGCATCGATTGCGGTTTCGCCATATGCAGCCTTTATTGCAACGCGCAGCATTTCATTAGGCATTCCGAGTCTGTCGGCTATATAGAAAGCACAGCTTTCACCGGCTTCCCCAAGTACCATTTGATAGGTCGGCTGCAAAGTTTCTTTATCGAAGGTCATCCTTGCATTAATAATATCCGCTGCCTTATCCGCATATTCCTTAACTTCCGGATAATGTGTCGTAACAAGGAAAAGAGAACCGCTTTTTCTAAGTTCCTCCAGTATCGCAATGGCGATTCCCATACCTTCCGCCGGGTCTGTTCCTGAACCAAGCTCATCCATGATTACCAGACTGTCCCCGTTTGCTTCGCTCAACACTTCCAGTACATTTTTTATATGCGATGAAAATGTAGATAAGTTTTCGGCAATATTCTGACCGTCTCCTATATCACACAGATATGCGTTATTCATACAGATATCCGCCTCTTTGCATGTAACATGAAGGCCGCACTGTGCCATCATGCAATTTAGCATGACCGTCTTTATCGCTACCGTTTTACCGCCTGTGTTGGGACCGGTTATTATGATTCCCCTGACTCCTTCGCCAATTCTAAATTGCAGGGGGACATTTATACTTTTATCCATCAGCGAATGTCTGGCATCTTTTAAAATAATCCGACGCTCCGTATTAATAGTTGGCTCTGCTGCGTCCAAGTCAATGCTCAGCTTACCTTTGGAAAATATGAAATCCAATTTCTCAATCATTGTTATATTTCCGTTCATCACATCAATTGATGCCGCAACCATTGATGATAATGTATACAAAATACGATATACTTCATTTTCCTCGCTTATTTTAAGAAGCTGCAGTTCTTCATAATATTTTGCTGCGCCTGTCGGCTCAATAAAAAATGTACTTCCTGTTGCAGACTTATCTATAACGCTGCCTGATATTTTCAGTTTGTATTCCTTTTTGACAGGAACGCATACTCTTCCGTTTCGCATCGTGCAGTAATTATCAGCCATACATTCCTTATTAGAGCGCATAACCTGCTCTGCTTTCTGCTTCATCTGTTCTTCACATTTTATGATCTGACGCCTTATCCGGCATAGTTCCTTTGAGGCATAATCATCTACCATCCCACCTCTTATCTGTCCTGATATTTCGCTTCGAAGCTCTTCCAGCGCATCCAGATTTTCCTCATAGTAAGCCAATGGGTTTTCATATACTTTTCCTCTCTCCAGGTACTCTTTCAAGCGTCTTACTGCCGCCAAAATGGCTTCCACACGCTCCAACTGGTACGGTGTGAGGCAGTCGCCTTTTTCCGCAATAATCATAATGTCTTTTATTTCAGTAAGGTTCTGCAAAGGTGGAGTCCCCAGCTTATCCATCAGGCATTTTGCATCCGTTGTGTATTTTAATTCCTTTCTCAGCTCATTTTCAGAAAAATACGGCAATGTTTCTCTGATTCTGCTTTTTGCCCAGTCAGTCACCGCTAACGCTTCCCAGATATCTTTTACCTTATCAAATTCAATTTGTTTCTCTATATTCATTTCAATAACCTTTCCTTTCTCCCAACCTACGAACTTGCACTATTGTAATGCTTCAGCCCCTGTTTCCAGACGATGCCGGTCATAACAGAAAACAATAGTACAACAAATATTCCATACAATGCTGACTGCCACCACATTTCGCCTATGATGCTCTGCACCGGAAATGTTGCCATGATTCCATAGGGCAGCACCAGATAGAAAATAAACTTATATACGCCGTAAAA
>CAMWWS010000038.1 GCA_947178085.1 uncultured Lachnospiraceae bacterium
CCTTATGAGGCTAAGCCGCTTGATGATAATTTCTGCATACGTAAAGAAGACTATATGTGTGAAAATGGTGGTGTGATTTTTCCGAATCCCAATGCCCCTACGGGTATTTTGATGGGAGTGGACGAGATTGAGGAAATAATCAGTGCCAATCAGGATGTTGTTGTTATTCTTGATGAGGCTTATATAGATTTCGGCGGAAAGAGCTGTATCGATTTGATTCCGAAGTATGATAATCTTCTGATTGTGCAGACTTTTTCTAAATCAAGGGCTATGGCAGGCTCACGTATAGGGTATGCTATTGGCAATGAGAAGTTGATTAAGTGTCTGAATGATGTAAAATATTCTGTAAATTCATATACCATGAATCGTATGGTGCTTGCGATTGGTGCAGAGGCAGTTAAGGATGACGCTTATTTTAAGGAAATTTGCAGAAAAATCATTGCTACAAGAGAAAGAACTGAGAAGGAACTGAGCGCGCTTGGGTTTACTTTTCCGAAGTCAAGTGCCAATTTTGTATTCGCAGCGCATGAAAGAGTTAAGGCACAAGAGATTTTTGATAAGCTCAAAGAACATGACATATATGTTAGACATTGGAATAAAGCCAGGATTGACAATTATCTGAGGATAACAATCGGAACAGATGAGCAGATGGATGCCTTATTTGCAGCACTTAAGGAAATATTGTAAAAATTTAAATCAGAGGAGTAATTATTCATGGATAGTTTGGCGATTTGGTTTGCAAATACATTAGGACAATATGTATCAAAAGAGTTTGTTATATTTTTCATTTCCATGGTACCGATTCTGGAACTGAGGGGCGGGCTGCTTGCGGCATCTTTGATTGGAGTGCCTATCACAACGGCGGTTCCGATTTGTATTGTTGGTAATATCATACCGATTCCGTTTATTTTACTTTTTATCAAACAAATATTTAAATTGCTCAAGAAGGTAAAAATTTTCAGAGGAATTATTGAAAAACTGGAATCAAGGGCGATGGGCAAGAGTGATTCCATAAAGAAATATGAATTCTGGGGGCTTGTTTTATTCGTCGGTATTCCTCTTCCGGGAACAGGTGCATGGACAGGTTCGCTTATTGCGGCGCTTCTGGATATTGATTTCAAAAAAGCGATTTTGGCAGAGCTTCTCGGAATTGCCATAGCAACTGTTATCATGTCGGTTGTTTCGTATGGTTTACTGGGAGCATTGTTAGGATAAAAGTCAGGCTGCTGCCTGACTTTTTGGATATGAGTATTGGAATTTCGTGTAATATGAAGGGATTGCAGAACGATGGAAGTATACGCGGATTTTGCCGGAGTTTATGATATTTTTATGGATGAAACGCCATATGAGGAGTGGTGTGAATATATTGTTAATTTACTGCATCGTTATGAAATTGAAGAACATATGGCAAAAGATGAGGCAGATGGAGATAAACTCAGGCAGGAGAGGAATACCATTTTGGATTTGGGTTGTGGAACCGGAGTACTGACGGAACTTCTGGCAGCAAAGGGATACGATATGATAGGAATAGATAATGCACAGGAAATGCTGCAGATTGCAATGGAGAAAAGACAGCGTTCGGGGCATGACATTCTCTATTTATTACAGGATATGCGGGAATTTGAATTGTATGGTACGGTAGGTGCTGTCATAAGTGTATGTGATTCTTTGAACTATTTGCTTAGTGAGGAAGATTTGCTTACGACATTTAAGCTGGTGGATAATTATCTATATCCGGGAGGTTTGTTTATATTTGATTTTAATACGGTCTATAAATATGAAGTAGTGATTGGAGACACAACTATAGCTGAGAATCGGGAAGATTGCAGCTTTATATGGGAGAATTATTATCATACGGAAGATGAAATAAATGAGTATGATTTGACTATTTTTGTCAAGAATGATAGTGGAGAGAATAGCTTTAAAAGGTTTAGTGAGACTCACTATCAGCGTGGATACTCACTGGAGCAGATGAAGTCTCTGGTTGAAAAAGCCGGTATGGCATTTATCACAGCGCAGGATGCGGATACTCACGGCGAGGTGACAACAGAAAGTGAGAGAATCTATGTCATAGCGCGAGAGCAGCACAAAAGGCATGAAAAGCAAGTATAATAAAAGATTTTGATTATTTGAAAAGGAGTACAGTCAGAGATATGAAGCATGGTTTTGTGAAAGTGGCAGCGGCTACACCGAAAATAAAGGTAGCGGATCCAATCTATAACAGGCAGCAGATTTGCTTATGCATGGAGAAGGCGGTAGATAATGGAGCAAAGATTATCGTCTTTCCGGAATTATGTATTACCGGCTATTCCTGTGGGGATTTATTTCTTCAAGAGCTGCTTTTATGTGAGGCAAAAGAGCAGCTTAGGGTAATAGCAGGTGAGTCGGCGGGGAATGACGCACTGGTATTCGTGGGACTGCCGATGGTGAAAGACCATAAGCTTTATAACGTGGCAGCGGCGATTCAGGACGGCGAGGTGTTGGCTTTGATTCCCAAAAGATTCATTCCGGCATATGCTGAGTTCTATGAGACACGGTACTTTACGCCGGGGAATTGCATTCCTGAGACATATAGATTTGATGATGATGAAATACCTTTTGGCACGAACATTTTGTTTCAGGCGGACTGCATGGAAGGACTTGTTGCAGCCTGTGAAATATGCGAGGATGTCTGGACGCCTAATTCTCCCGGAATATCTCATGCAATGGCAGGGGCGAGCGTGCTTGTGAATTTGTCGGCGTCCAATGAGACGGTTGGAAAGGACACATATCGGGAGATGTTGGTTAAGTCTGCGAGCGCCAAACTGATTGCAGGCTATGTATATTCCTCTGCGGGAGAAGGAGAATCCACACAGGATTTAGTGTTTGGCGGTCACAATATGATTGCAGAGAACGGTACTATGCTGGCGGAATCGAAACGATTTAATGCCGAAACAATATATGCCGATATTGATATTCACCGCCTTACTCACGAGAGACGCAGAATGACATCATATCAGTCCATAGATAAAGAAAGTTATAGAATAATTACCTTTCATCTGGATGAAGAAGATACGAAGCTGGAGCGCACCTTCAGCACAATGCCGTTTGTTCCAACTGCGAAAGAAGCGAGAGATAAGAGGTGCGATGAGATTCTGTCTATACAGTCATATGGTTTGAAAAAACGATATGAGCATACCGGTTTGAAATCTGCTGTTATAGGTATTTCTGGCGGTCTGGATTCTACATTGGCACTGCTTGTTACCGTGCGTGCTTTTGATATGCTTGGACTTGACAGAAAAAACATCGTATCTGTCACTATGCCGTGTTTCGGAACAACGGACAGAACCTATGAGAATGCGTGTAAGCTCGTAAAAGAGCTGGGTACGGATTTAAGGGAAATAGATATTAAAGAAGCTGTTACCGTTCATTTTCGTGATATTGGGCAGGATATGGATAACAAGGATGTTACCTATGAGAATGGACAGGCAAGGGAACGTACACAGATTTTGATGGATATTGCAAACCAAACGAACGGACTTGTGATTGGAACGGGCGATATGTCTGAGCTTGCGCTTGGCTGGGCGACTTATAACGGAGACCATATGTCCATGTATGGAGTCAACAGCGGAGTTCCTAAAACACTGGTACGTTATCTTGTGCAGTACTATGCTGATACCTGCGGTAATGAGGCGATGGAGAAAATACTATATGATATACTTGACACACCTGTCAGCCCTGAACTTTTACCACCTGTGGAGGGCGCTATCGCACAGAAAACCGAAGACATAGTCGGTCCTTATGAACTGCATGATTTCTTCTTATACTATATGCTGCGCTGCGGTTTTGAACCGGCGAAAATATACCGTATTGCAGTAATATCTTTCGCCGGTCAGTATACAGACAAAGAAATCTTAAAATGGCTGAAGACCTTCTATCGCAGATTCTTTACTCAGCAATTCAAACGTTCCTGTCTGCCGGATGGTCCAAAAGTCGGAAGCGTTGCCCTTTCGCCAAGAGGTGATCTGCGCATGCCGTCAGACGCCTGCGGGGAATTGTGGCTTAAGCAGATAGATGAACTTTAACGCTGTTCTTTGGAATCATCCCAGTCCAGCTGTACCGCATCTTCAGGATCAATAGCTTTTTCTATTGATGCGCTTATTGCATTTAACAGAATCATGGAGGTGTATTTACTGTCATCAGGATATGTAATACCATCCAGACTCTGATTGACGATGATTTGACTTGCAAGGCTTTCAAACGAAGGCTGAATCAGAGGATACATCGTCGTAACTGCTTCATCCAGATTCACGAGCCGTATGGAGTTGATGTTTTTTTCATCAACGGTAACTTCTATCTCCACTACGTTATCGTTCAAAATCAAAGAAGTTGTGTATACGCCGGGAACATAGGTATTTGTTGACGTTTGTGTCATTGTTGTGACAGCGTTTTTCTTCTCATTTTTCGGCAGAAACATGATAATGAGCAGAATGATTAAAAGGATACCGAGCACAGCAAAGATTCCGGTATATATTAATTCTTTTAGATGAAGTACAACAATTTTGGTTTTGGAACTCATAAAATATCCTCATAGAAAATCTTTTTATCAGTTTATGTGGCAGTTAGGGAGATTATGACAGTTATAAGTGAAAAAGCGTACGTGCCAACTTGACAGATAAGTATATAAAATGATATTCTGATACAGAACAAAGGCGTTCTTATCTAATACAGTAGAAACTTCGCGGAGCGCGATTCCTATTGTATTAAGATTGGGAGCGTTTTTTTACATTATAGGAAATTACTTGAAATATATAAAGTAAGAAAGGAATGAGTGAAATGAGAAGGGATTATACGAAGCAGGATGTCATGAGACTGGTGCAGGAGGAAGATGTGGAATTTATTCGCCTGCAGTTCACCGATATTTTCGGTAATTTGAAAAATATGGCAATTACAGTGAGTCAGTTGGATAGAGCTCTGAATAACGAGTGCATGTTTGACGGCTCATCCATAGAGGGATTTGCAAGGATTGAAGAATCAGATATGTATCTGTATCCGGATTTTGGCACGTTGGAGGTTTTTCCGTGGAGACCGCAGCAGGGTAAGGTGGCAAGGTTGATTTGCGACGTATACCGGCCAAACGGAGAGCCGTTTGAGGGTGACCCGCGATATATTTTAAAACGTGCTATAAAGGAAGCGGAAGATTTAGGCTATGTTTTTGACGTAGGACCGGAATGTGAGTTTTTCCTTTTTAATACTGATGAAAATGCAATGCCTACGACGAATACCAATGAGCAGGCAGGATATTTTGATTTAGGTCCCGTAGATTTTGGGGAAAATGCCAGACGCGACATGGTTCTGACATTGGAGGAAATGGGATTTATTGTTGAGGCATCGCATCACGAGGTGGCTCCGGCGCAGCATGAGATTGATTTCCAGTATGATGAAGCGCTTGCTACAGCGGATAATATCATGACATTTAAGCTGGCGGTTAAGACTATTGCTAAGAGGCATGGATTGCACGCTACTTTTATGCCTAAGCCGAAATACGGTGTAAACGGTTCCGGCATGCATATCAATATGTCATTATCTAAGGACGGGAAAAATATTTTCGTAGATGAGAAGGATAAATTAGGGCTGAGTAAAGAAGCATATTATTTTATCGGCGGCATAATGAAGCATATGAAAGGAATGACAGCCATAACTAATCCTCTTATTAACTCTTATAAGAGACTTGTTCCGGGATTTGAGGCGCCCGTATATATTGCATGGAGCGCGACAAACAGAAGTCCGCTTATCAGAATTCCTGCAACACATGGAAAAGGAACCAGAATAGAACTCCGCTGCCCGGATCCGTCAGCGAATCCGTATCTGGCATTGGCAGTCTGCTTAAAAGCAGGGCTTGATGGTATAGTAAATAAGATTATGCCGCCTGAAAGCGTAGACTGCAATATTTTTGAAATGAGTGACGAGCAGAAGAAGGCAAGCGGTATAGATGAAATACCGGGAACATTGATTGAAGCAATCTATGAGATGGAAAAGGATGGGCTTATCAAAGAAGTGCTGGGCGAGCACACCTTTGCAAAATATATCTCCGCCAAGAAAGATGAATGGCATCGTTATCGTTCCCAGGTGACAGAGTGGGAGATTAATGAATACCTGAATAAGTTCTGAATAAGTATGAAAAATAAATTTTCACACTTGTTTAGAAATAATAATCTGTAACTTTGGAGTAAGGAGGTGGACGTGTGATCAACATAATTGTAGCCTTGCCCAAACCGGAAGAAGCAAAGGGAATTCGCAGTATACTGATGAAAAACGGTTTTTCAGTGACAGCAGTGTGCACTACAGGCGCGCAGGCATTGAGTCAGACAGATGAATTAAATGACGGGATTGTCATATGCGGCTACAAACTGACAGATATGATGTATTCCGAATTGCACGAATGCCTCCCGGAAGGTTTTGATATGCTGCTGATGGTATCCCATAATGTGATGAACGATTGCCTTGGTAATAATATAGTCTGCCTTTGTATGCCGATTAAGGTACATGAGCTTATAGATACGGTTTCAATGATGTGCCAGGCAATACGCAGAAGACGTAAGAAAGCAAAGCAGCGGCCTAAGGAGCGGAATGAAAAAGAAACCGCATTTATTAAAGATGCTAAAGAACTGCTGATGATTCGTAATAATATGACTGAGGAAGAAGCGCATCGGTATATTCAGAAATGCAGTATGGACAGCGGTACTAATATGGTGGAAACTGCGCAGATGATTCTGGCCATGATGAAAGAGTGAAAATATTCTCAATAGTGACGAACTTATCCAACATAAACAAAAACGGTGCTCGTCGCAAGCGTAATCGCACCTTATTTTGTTTATGTTGAATAAGTTCTGATTGTTGAAATAGAGTTTCTTAATTTGGTCATATAAATTCATCTTAATGAAAGGATTGCATATTGAATAGATGAAATATATAATAGTGCTGTAATGAATATTGAAGATAGACGTTATGAAAGGAATAAAGGTTATCGATATGAAATTTACCAAAATGCACGGCTGTGGGAATGATTATATTTACATAAACGGTTTTACGCAAGATATAGCGAAGGAAGATAAACCGGAGCTGGTACGTAAGCTTAGCGACAGACATTTTGGAATCGGCGGAGACGGTGTGATTTTTATCAATCCTTCCGAAGAAGCGGATTTTGAAATGGAAATGTATAACGCGGACGGCAGCAGGGCGGAGATGTGTGGAAACGGAATCCGCTGCGTTGCAAAATATGTGTATGATAAGGGACTGACGGATAAGACGGATATCAGCATTATAAGCTGCGGCAAGATAAAATATCTGGAGCTTTTCTTAAAAGACGGAAAAGTGGATACTGTCAAAGTCAATATGGGAACGCCGGAGTTGAATGCAGAAAAGATTCCTGTAATAGTTGATGGAATAAAAGAATCGGTAGTTGATGAAGAGATTACCGTGCTGGGAAAAGAATATAAAATGACATGCGTGTCAATGGGGAACCCCCACGCAGTTGTGTATGTTGATGATGTGGAAAATCTGGCAATTGAACAGATTGGACCGTATTTTGAAAAACATGAACGTTTCCCCAAGAGAATAAATACGGAATTCGTGAAGGTTCTGGACAGGGAGCATGTGCAGATGCGCGTATGGGAAAGAGGGACAGGAGAGACTCTCGCCTGTGGAACGGGCTGTTGCGCTACGGTTGTTTCGTGTGTATTAAACGGTTTGACGAATGAGGTTGTCAGTGTTAGAACGCTGGGTGGTGATATCGAAGTCAAATGGGACAAAGAAGCAAATCTCGTCTATATGACAGGTCCAGCCGAGACAGTTTTCGATGGAGAGATATAGTATTTTGCAATACCCAGAGTTAGGCCAATATTAACAAAATATGGAGCGCCTGCGCTTGCGATAAGCTACATATTTTGTTAATATTGACCGAACTCGTGCCTATAGACAAAATTTATAAAATCGTATCCAGAAAGGAGCAGGATTAATATGGCAAAAATAAACTACAATTATTTAAAACTCCCCGGCAGCTATCTTTTTTCTACGATTGGTAAGAAGGTAAATGCATATGCACAGACAAATCCGGATAAAAAGATTATCCGCTTGGGGATTGGTGATGTGACGCAGCCCTTGTCGCCGGCGGTCATAAGTGCGCTGCATGAGGCGGTAGATGAGATGGCGGATGCAAAGACATTCCGCGGATATGCACCGGATTTAGGATATGAATTCTTAAGGACTGCTATCGCAGATAACGATTATAAGGCCAGAGGCTGTAATATTGATGCGGATGAAATTTTTGTATCGGACGGTGCAAAATGTGACTCCGGTAATATTCAGGAAATTTTCAGCATAGATAATAAGATTGCAGTCTGTGACCCGGTATACCCTGTGTATGTGGATACCAACGTTATGGCGGGCAGAACCGGAATCTATGATGAAAAAACCGGAAATTGGAGCGATGTAATTTATATGCCTTGTACGGCAGAGAATAATTTTGCTCCGGAATTGCCAAAAGAAGTACCGGATTTGATTTATCTGTGTTTCCCGAATAATCCGACAGGTTCCACTATTACGAAAGCGCAGCTTCAGGAGTGGGTTGATTATGCCAATAAAAATGGTTCCGTGATTATTTATGATGCGGCTTATGAGGCATATATTTCAGAAGAAGACGTACCGCATACTATTTATGAGTGTGAGGGTGCAAGAACCTGCGCAATTGAGCTCCGCTCTTTTTCCAAGAATGCGGGATTCACAGGAGTGCGTCTGGGATTCACTGTTATTCCTAAGGAACTGAAAGTCGGTGATACATCTTTACACGCACTCTGGGCTAGACGGCATGGAACTAAATATAACGGAGCGCCTTATATCATACAGAGAGCGGGAGAAGCGGTTTACTCTGAAGCCGGTAAAAAGGAAACAAAAGAGCTGGTTGCCTATTATATGAAGAATGCAGAATATATACTGAATGGGTTAAAATCCGCAGGCTATAGCGTATCAGGCGGCGTCAATGCCCCTTATATCTGGCTGAAAGCGCCAAAGGGTATGACGAGCTGGGAATTTTTTGATTACCTGCTGGAAAATGCAAATGTGGTCGGTACGCCGGGCTCCGGCTTCGGACCGAGCGGTGAGACTTATTTCAGACTGACAGCATTTGGAAGCTACGAAAACACGGTTGAAGCAGTTGACCGATTGACAAAAATGTAACTGAAAGGTATTCTTATCTGTAACACAGGTAAGAATATTTTTTTTGGAGCGACTCCCATTGAAGATACTTCAATAGGTAAACTGAGGAAGGAAAGGAATACATATGACGGATATACAGTTTGAAGCCGCCATGATAAAAATCAGGCAGGGAGACAAAGACGGGCTTCGGGAAATATACGAGGCATATATCGGATTGATTTACGCTGTTGTAAAAGATGTCCTGCAAAATAAAGAAAATGCGGAAGACGTGACAAGCGATTTCTTTATCAAGCTTTGGGACAGGGCGGATACATACCAAAGCGGCAGAGGTCATAAAACATGGCTGACTACGATTGCAAGAAATATGGCAATCGACTATTTGCGAAAATACAGAAGAGAGGAAGCAAGCGAACTTATAGAAGACATTGATGGCGAGGATTTTCCCGGACAGGAGACGGAGCATGGCAGTCCGGTTGAGAGGGAGGTCATAGCGGATGTGTCGGTCAAAGAAGCTTTATCCGGTCTTAAGGAAAAAGAACGTCAGATTATAAATTTAAAAATTCTGGGTGAGATGACATTTCAAGAGATAGCGGGAGTATTGCAGATTCCCCTCGGTACGGTGACCTGGAGATATCAGAATGCAGTGAAAAAATTAAGGAGGTGCGGTTATGGAACGGGATTTTAAACAGGAATTCATAGAACTTAAGCAAAACGAAATACCTGATTTGTGGAATCGGATTGAAGCCGGACTATCCGAGAAAAAAGTAACGGCATCTGTTCCTGAAAAGGCTGAATCTTCATTTAAGAAAATAAATTGGAGAAGATGGGGGACTCTGGCGGCAGCATGTCTTTGTGTCGTGATAATTATTCCGGCGATTTCCCTGATAATTAGAAACAATGACAGCCCAAGTTTTTCCGGCGGTCAGTCAGACGGAAATATGTCAAATAGTACTGCGATGTATTACGAGGCGGAAGACTATGCGACGTCGGATGAACCGGAAATGAATAGAGCTGACAACGATGGAGCATCCACGGCAGATACAGGCAGTATGTACAGTGAAGACAAGGGCTCGATAGGTATGGCTTCTGACTGGGATAACAGTGATGCCGGAGCATCGGAGGGGATGGAAATGACACAGGCAGGCAGTACATCAGCAGCTCCAAGCGAAGCAGAAAACGCATCTGAAACAGCGGAGACGGATGAAGAGGCTCGGGCGGAAAATAGTGAAGCCATAAAGGATTTGGATTTGCAAAATGGGCAGAAAATAGAAGACGTATTAGTACAGATTGTGGAAACTGAGGTATCCGGTGAAGAGATAATATATAAGGCAATTGTGCTTGAGCCGGACGCAGATGCAACTTTTACGAAAAATATGCAGATTGAAATCGTATATGTTTTTGATATGGAATCTGATTCCTTAAGCATGGCAAAAAATAAATTGATGAAAGAAAGCGAAAGCTATGAAGTTTCTCTATGTTTTGAACAGGATAAATTTGTTTTAACCGACGTATCAAAAACAGATTAATAGCATATTATTCAAAAAATAAAAATTTTTCAAAAAATTACCATAAAAACATTCCTCCCCATTCGTATCTTTTGTATAAGCGATTGATAAATGATATCGCGGTATAGCAAAAAGGGAGGAATATTTTATGAAAAAATCTATGAAAAAGAGGTCTATTAGTTTATTGTTGGCTATGATGATAGCCTGCAGTATGATGTCAGGTTGTGGAAGCTCAGATACAGGAGCAACAAATGAGACCGCGGAAAGAACGGCAGCAGATAATGGATATGACGGGCAGGCATCATATACACCTGCGGCGCAGACCCAGGCGAAGGGAGATTATGATACAGGCAGTACAAATGCCGAAGCCGAAAGTGGCGGCTATGCATATGACAGTACGACTAATGACACAGCTGCGGAATCATACATAATGTGTGAAGCCCCTGAATATGACTGCTATCCGGAATATGATTATTCTTACGAGCCAAATACGGAAGAATATAATGCAATAGATGAAATGGGATTTACTTCCGTAGCCCTAAGCCCGCTGTCTACCTTCTCTGCGGATGTGGATACAGCGTCATACAGTAATCTGCGAAGAATGGTTGAAGACGGTTATAGTCTGGAAGATATTCCTGACGGTGCTGTCAGAATTGAAGAACTACTCAACTACTTCAATTATGATTATGCCGGACCGAAAAAAGGAGAACCGTTTGGCGTGACCACACAGATTGCAGACTGTCCGTGGAATGCAAATACCAAAATTGCCATGATAGGGCTGAAAACAATGGATATAGATTTTTCGGAAGCACCGGCTTCTAACCTTGTATTTTTACTCGATGTTTCAGGCTCTATGTATTCGGATGATAAACTTCCGCTGTTACAGAAATCTTTTTCGCTTCTTACAGAAGAGCTTACATCAAAGGATAAAGTCTCAATCGTTGTTTATGCCGGAGAAGACAGAGTGGTAATGGAGGGTGTGAGCGGAAGAAGCCATAAAGAGATTACCGAAGCGATTAACAGTCTGGAAGCGGGCGGCTCGACAGCCGGAAGTGCAGGACTTATCACAGCATATAAAATTGCAGAAAAATATTTTATTAAGGGCGGAAATAACAGGGTCATTCTGGCAACAGACGGTGATTTGAACGTGGGACTGACTACGCAGGAAGAGCTGGAGAATCTGATAACCAAAGAAAAAGAATCAGGCGTATATCTGTCTGTACTTGGTTTTGGAAAAGGGAATATCAAAGATAATAAGATGGAAACACTTGCCGACAAAGGAAACGGAAACTATTCTTATATAGATTCCCTGACAGAAGCAAAGAAGGTTCTGGTGGAAGAAATGGGCGCTACGCTTGTTACGGTTGCTGAAGATGTAAAATTTCAGGTAGAATTTAATCCGGCAGTAGTAGCGGGATACCGCCTCATCGGATATGAGAACAGGCAGCTTGCAGAACAGGATTTTGCTGATGATACTAAAGATGCGGGTGAAGTCGGAGCAGGGCATACAGTTACTGTGTTATATGAAATAGTAACAACAGATGCGGCTGCAACTTATTCGGGAACAACCCTGAAATATGCGACGGGAAACGAGCTTCCGAATGAGGAATGGTTTACGGTCAATGTCAGATATAAAAAGCCAGGAACAGATAATAGCATTCTGTTATCATATCCTGTTGATAAAAAAGAATATGTAGAAAATCCAAGCAATGATATGCAGTTCGCTATGGCAGTTGCGGAATTCGGTCTGGTAGTAACAGACAGTTCTTATAAAGGAGATGCGACGATGCGAAGCGTAATCGACAGACTTAAAGGCATCGATACAAAATCGGATGAATATAAGGATGAATTCTGCTATCTGGTCAGAAGACTGGAAAAAAATTAGAGTATTTGTGTTTTTTTAAAATAAAATGGTTGCATTTTCGCTTTGCCTGTGATATATAATATATAAATGCGTTGAAAGAGACTCGCTTTATGGAAAACGACAGGAATACGGCGTCACCGACTGAGAGCGCTGTTTGTGGGAAGTAGG
>CAMWWS010000039.1 GCA_947178085.1 uncultured Lachnospiraceae bacterium
TAACAAAAGAATAAATTATAAAATTTATAAAAATATACTGCTGGATACAGTTGCAAAGTAAATGCTATGAAATTAATATATGTTTAATGATTAGCACTCAACTCAAATGAGTGCTAACAAACAGATGAAATGACAGCTGCACTGTTATAAAGACAGCTGCGAAAAGAAAAGGATTATCATATAAGGAGGCAAAAATATGAAATTAGTACCATTAGGCGACAGAGTCGTATTGAAACAGTTAGTAGCTGAAGAAACAACTAAATCCGGTATCGTTCTTCCCGGACAGAGTAAAGAGAAGCCGCAGCAGGCAGAAGTTATTGCAGTCGGACCTGGCGGTGTCGTTGACGGGAAAGAAGTAAAAATGGAAGTAAAGGAAGGTCAGCAGGTTATCTATTCCAAGTATTCAGGAACAGAAGTAAAGGTTGACGAAGAAGAGTATATTATTGTAAGACAGAATGATATTCTGGCAGTTCTTTCTGAGTAATATGAAGTTATATTAAATGTTAAGCGAAAATTAGGAGGCAATGAATCATGGCTAAAGAAATCAAATATGGAGCAGAAGCAAGAGCTGCTTTGGAAACAGGCGTAAATAAGTTAGCAGATACAGTGAGAGTAACCCTCGGACCTAAGGGAAGAAACGTTGTTTTGGATAAATCATACGGCGCACCGCTTATTACGAACGATGGTGTTACGATTGCAAAGGAAATTGAACTGGAAGACGCATTTGAGAATATGGGCGCGCAGCTTGTAAAAGAAGTGGCTACCAAGACAAACGACGTAGCAGGTGACGGTACTACAACAGCAACAGTACTTGCACAGGCTATGGTAAATGCAGGAATTAAGAATCTGGCAGCAGGCGCTAATCCGATTATCTTAAGAAAAGGAATGAAGAAAGCAACCGATGTAGCAGTAGATGCAATTGCAAAAATGAGCTCTAAGGTAAACGGAAAAGAGCATATAGCAAGGGTTGCAGCCGTTTCTTCAGGTGATGAAGAAGTAGGTAAGCTGGTAGCAGACGCTATGGAAAAGGTTTCCGGCGACGGCGTTATTACTATTGAAGAGAGCAAGACAATGTTAACAGAGCTTGACCTGGTAGAAGGTATGCAGTTTGACAGAGGCTATATCTCAGCATATATGGCAACAGATATGGATAAGATGGAAGCTACTTTGGAGAATCCTTATATTCTTATTACAGATAAGAAGATTTCCAATATTCAGGAAATCCTGCCTATTCTGGAGCAGATTGTACAGTCAGGCGCTAAACTGTTGATTATCGCAGAAGATGTGGAAGGCGAAGCGCTGACGACTTTGATTGTCAACAAACTGCGTGGTACATTTAACGTAGTTGCTGTTAAGGCTCCGGGATACGGTGACAGAAGAAAAGCAATGCTGGAAGATATCGCTATTTTAACAGGCGGTCAGGTAATCAGTTCTGAACTTGGACTGGAGCTTAAGGATGCTACTATGGATCAGCTTGGACATGCGAAATCAGTAAAGGTTCAGAAAGAGAATACGGTTATCGTTGACGGAGAAGGCGATAAGGAAGCTATTCAGGCAAGAATCTCACAGATTAAGAAACAGATTGAAGAGACTACATCTGACTTCGACAGGGAAAAATTACAGGAGCGTCTTGCTAAATTAGCAGGCGGCGTTGCCGTAATCCGCGTAGGAGCTGCTACTGAAACAGAGATGAAGGAAGCTAAGCTCCGCTTAGAGGATGCTCTGGCTGCTACAAGAGCAGCAGTAGAAGAAGGTATTATCGCAGGCGGCGGTTCTGCATATATCCATGCTTCCAAAGAAGTAGCAAAATTTGCTGATACTCTGGAAGGCGACGAAAAGACAGGTGCACAGATTGTATTAAAGGCATTGGAATCTCCTTTATATCATATTGTTGCTAATGCAGGTCTGGAAGGTTCCGTTATCATTAATAAGGTTAGGGAATCTAATGTAGGAGTCGGATTTGATGCATTAAAAGAGGAGTATGTTGATATGGTTGAGGCTGGTATCCTTGATCCTGCCAAGGTTTCAAGAAGCGCTCTTCAGAATGCAACAAGCGTTGCTTCTACACTATTGACAACCGAATCTGTAGTTGCTAACATCAAAGAAGCTGAACCGGCTATGCCTGCAGGCGGCGCCGGAATGGGCGGGATGATGTAAAAACTTTAAAAAACAAAGTTCGCTAAACATGCGGAGCATGTTTAGCTGCAAGAAATTGCTTTAGCAATTTCTCGCGGATTATTATAAATATTTATTAATAATTAGCTAATGGGCCGCTGCTCCTGTTTTGTGGGAGTGGCGGCTTTTGGCTGCATTCGATTTAGGGCTGTTGCAGACAGGATAAACAAAAATGTTTGAAAAACAGCCTAATTTACATAATTATGAAAGAATATTTTGACTTACATAACATTTAATATTATAATACATTATAATTAGGACAAAGATAAAGCGACCGGGTGATTTAATATGGCAGAAGAAGAAAAAAGAGAAGTAGTTATTGATGACGGCAGAATTGAATCGATAGAGGAATTTCAGGCTCCCGAAACATTATATCAGGAGCTTATTGCACGTATACGTAAATATCATCCGTCGGACGACATTTCATTGATTGAGAAGGCTTATAATCTGGCTTATGAAGCGCATAAAGAGCAGGTTCGTAAATCCGGTGAACCGTATATTATTCATCCGTTATGTGTTGCCATCGTTCTGGCAGATTTGGAGCTGGATAAGGAAACCATTGTTGCCGGGCTGTTGCATGACGTAGTAGAGGATACTCCCATAACGGATGAAGAAATTAAGGAAATGTTCGGTGAAGAAGTGGCGCTTTTGGTAGACGGCGTTACGAAGTTGGATAAATTGAATTTTCATGGTATTAACGATAAGGACGCCGAGAAGCTGGAAAGGCAGGCGGAGAACCTGCGTAAGATGTTTCTTGCCATGGCAAAGGATATAAGGGTAATTTTGATTAAGCTTGCCGACAGACTTCACAATATGCGTACTTTACAATACAGAAATCCTGAGAAGCAACAGGAGGTTGCAAGGGAGACGCTGGACATTTATTCGCCCATAGCACACAGACTCGGCATATCTAAAATCAAGGTGGAATTGGATGACCTGTCTTTAAAATACTTAGAGCCTGAGGCTTATTATGATTTGGTTGATAAGATTGCAATCCGCAAGAGTGTACGTGAAAAATATATTCAGACAATCGTGGATGAAGTCAGCGAGCATATAGAGCATGCAGGAATTAAGGCGCAGATTGACGGCCGTATCAAGCATTTTTTCAGTATATATAAAAAGATGATAAATCAGAATAAGACAATCGACCAGATATATGATTTGTTCGCGGTAAGGATAATTGTGGATTCGGTCAAGGACTGTTATGCGGCTCTTGGAGTTATTCATGAGATGTATAAACCGATTCCGGAGCGTTTTAAGGATTATATCGCAATGCCGAAAGCCAACATGTATCAGTCATTGCATACTACATTGATAGGAACGAGCGGAGTTCCGTTCGAAATACAGATTCGTACCTATGAAATGCATAAAGCTGCTGAGTATGGTATTGCTGCACACTGGAAATATAAACGGGCAGCTGACGGAAAAAAGGTTGAAACGCAGGAAGAAGAGAAATTGGTATGGCTGCGCCAGATTTTGGAATGGCAGCAGACAGAGGAAGATAACAGGGAATTCATGCAGCTTTTGAAGAGCGACCTGAATCTTTTTTCCGATCAGGTATATTGCTTTACGCCTACCGGTGATGTCAAGAATCTTCCGGCTGGCTGCACGCCTATCGATTTTGCCTATAGTATCCACAGTGCGGTTGGAAATACGATGATTGGCGCGAGAGTAAACGGAAAACTGGTTACGATTGATTATGAGATTAAGAACGGCGACCAGATAGAAATCATGACTTCCCAGAATTCCAAGGGGCCGAGTCGTGACTGGCTGAATGTTGTAAAAAGCACACAGGCGAAAAATAAGATAAATCAATGGTTCAAGCATCAGTTAAAAGAAGATAATATAGTAAAAGGCAGAGAACTGCTTCAGAATTACTGTAAGGCAAAAGGCATCAATACACAGGATATACTGATTTCCAAATATGAGGAATCGGTTATGCAAAAGTACGGTTTTCAGGATTGGGATTCAGTACTTGCTGCAGTAGGACATGGAGGGCTTAAAGAAGGTCAGATTATCAACCGGATGCAGGAATTGTATGATAACGACCACCGGAAAGTGATGTCTAATGAAGATGTATTGGCTGAAATACAGGAAAATACACAGTTCAGCCGCCTTCGTGATAAAAAGAGTTCCAGCGGTATCGTCGTAAAGGGCATTCATGATGTGGCAGTAAGATTTTCAAAATGCTGCAGCCCTGTACCGGGGGATGAAATTGTTGGTTTTGTGACAAGAGGGCGCGGGGTTTCCATTCATCGTACCGATTGTATCAATATAATGAATCTTCCGGAAATTGACCGTGTAAGGTTGATTGACGCTGAGTGGCAAAGTAACGGAGAGAGTGAGGGTGATGAGAAGTATACAGCGGAAATCACTATCTTTGCCAACAATCGAAACGGATTGCTTGCAGATATTTCCAAAGCATTGACGGAGAAAGATATAGATATTTTGGCGCTTAATACAAGAGTGAGTAAGAAGGGAACCGCTACTATGTCTGTCAGCTTTGAAATAAAGAGCAGGAATGAGTTGGATCGTATTATTGATAAAATCCGTACGATAGAAAGCGTGCTTGATATAGAGAGAACGACGAGCTGAATTTTCAGAAGTTCTGGTTACTGAAGGAAAGCTTAGCAAGTGTCTATATATTGCATAAAGAGAAGGGAGCATTGTTATTATATGTCAGACTTGAAGATAGGCAGGCTGATGCTTGGCGTCTGCCAGACTAATTGTTACTTTGTATATAAGGAAGGAACGAAGGATGTAATCTTTTTCGACCCGGCTGACAGAGGAGATTATATATATGAGACGCTTAAAGAAAAAGGCTTTAATATAGCCGGAATTCTGCTTACACATGGACATTTTGACCACATCTGGGGAACCAATAAGCTTAGAGAGCTTTCGGGTGCGCCGATATATGCGTATGAGGAAGAAAAGGTATTATGTGAGGATGCGGCTGTTAATATGTCTGCGCGGGCAGGAAGAGCCTATACGGTGATTCCTGACAGATATTTAAAGGATGGGGAAGAAATCACAATTGCCGGTATGACCTGTAAGCTTATTGCAACGCCGGGACATACGGTTGGAAGCTGCTGCTATTATTTTGAAGACGACGGTATATTAGTAAGCGGTGATACCCTGTTTCAGGAATCGGTCGGAAGGACAGATCTTCCAACCGGCAGCATGAGTGAACTGATCCGTTCCATCAAAGAGAGATTATTCATTCTGCCGGATGATGTCAAAGTATATCCGGGACATGGGGATGTGACGGATATCGGGCATGAAAAGAAGTATAATCCGTTTTGCTGAAAAACTTGAATTATTGCGGGGCGTAGGAGTCCCGTTTAAACTGTTAACACAGTTGACGAACTTAGCCAAAATAAACAAAAACGGTGCTCACCGCAAGCGAAATCGCACCTTATTTTGTTTATTTTGGCTAAGTTCTGGTTATTGGGATATAGTTTCGTAAAAAATCAATAAGTTAGAAAATCATGTGAGGGGATATAGTGACAGCAGACTTAAAAGAGAGGGTTGACATAAAAGCACGTAAATCCGCACTTGCCGGAGAAATCATCAGACTGGCACATGACGGTATCCTGATTAATATGCGTTTTTTGGATGTGGCATTATCCAAGTTAAAGTTAGAAGAACGGGTTGGCATAGAGGATTTTGCTTTCGATGGAGCGACTTTTTATTATGACTCTGCGCTTTTGCTTGCCAGGTACAGGGAAGAGCCGCACTACATGGTAAGACTTTACCTGCATGTGTTGTTGCACTGTATCTTTTATCATAGCTTTCAGACGGATAAACTGGAAAGAGAGTATTGGAATCTGGCTTCTGACATTGCGGTGGAGAATACGATTTTGGAGATGAATCTGCATCTTTCTGTGTTACAGACGGATTCTGCATTGCTAAGCAGGTTGGATATTTTGAAAAAACAGGCGGGAGGTCTGACCGCAGAGAAGATATACCGCCATTTCAGGATAGAGCCGCCATCGAGTAAGGCTGTGAGAGAATGGCGTAAGCTGTGCCATTATGATACGCATATATATTGGGACAGGAAGGAAGAACTTGAACTTTCGCAGGAAGAATGGCGCAAGGTAAGTGAGCGGATTAAAGCGGATTTAAAAAGCTTTTCCAAGGATAAAAATAATGCACAGAGCATGGAAGAGAATCTAAAGGAAGCTACTAAGGAAAGATACGACTATGGCGATTTTCTAAGGCGATTCATGGTCATGGGGGAAACTGTTCAGATAAATGATGATGAATTCGACTATATTTATTATACTTATGGACTGTCGCATTATGGCAATATGCCGCTTATAGAGCCGTTAGAATACAAAGACGCAAATAAAATCAGGGATTTTGTGATTGCGATTGATACTTCCGCCTCATGCCGCGGCGAAGTAGTACAGGCATTTCTTAACAGAACTTATCAGATTATGCAGGATAGAGAAAATTTTTTTAGGAAGATTAACGTTCATATTATTCAGTGTGATAATGAAGTACAGAGTGATACGAAGATAACCTGCAGGGAAGATTTTGATTTATTTATGGAAAGCGGAAAGCTGCGAGGATTCGGTTCTACTGATTTCAGACCGGTTTTTCAATATATAGAGAAACTGCGTCTGGAAGGTGAATTTGATAATCTAAAGGGGCTTTTGTATTTTACGGATGGCTATGGAATATATCCTGAACAGATGCCGGATTTCGATACGGCGTTTGTGTTTTTGAATGATGATGGAGAGAATTTGAGAGTGCCGCCATGGGCAATTAAAATCGTGTTAAGTGAAGAACAGTGTGTCGGGAATGACTCCTAAGACTTAAGAAGGGGATTTGGTCATAAGATGAATATAAAGCAGGCGAAAGAATATATCAAAGATTCTGTAAAATTATATTTAAAGAAGGATGAAGATGGAGAGTACAGGATTCCTGTGGTCAGGCAACGCCCTATCTTCCTTTTGGGTGCGCCCGGCATAGGCAAGACGGCGGTTATGGAGCAAATAGCGCAGGAACTTGGTATTGCGATTGTTTCTTATTCTATGACGCATCATACAAGGCAGTCGGCACTGGGGCTCCCTTTTATCGCGCATAAAGAGTATGAAGGACTTTCTTATGATGTGTCTGAATATACCATGAGTGAAATAATTGCTTCTATTTATGATGTGATGTCAGACAGCGGCATCAGGGAGGGAATTCTTTTTCTGGATGAGATTAACTGTGTATCGGAGACTTTGGCTCCTTCGATGCTGCAATTTTTACAGTATAAAACTTTCGGGCGGCACAGGGTTCCGGATGGCTGGGTAATAGTAACTGCGGGAAATCCGCCTGAATATAACAAATCGGTGAGGGAGTTCGATATTGTCACACTGGATAGAATGAAGATTCTGGAAGTAGAAGCGGACTATGAGGTTTGGAAAGAATACGCGAAAGAAAAGAATCTGCATATGGCTATAGTAAATTATCTGGATTTGAAAAAGGAAGATTTTTATCTGGTAGAAACGACGGTTAAGGGAAAAAGCTATATTACGGCAAGAGGCTGGGAAGATTTATCCGCAATGATGCTGCTTTACGAAGAGGAAGGTCTGAAGGTGGAAGAATCCCTTATTGAACAGTATATCAGAAACCCACGGGTAGTTAAGGAATTCAGCGCATATTATGATTTATATCAGAAGTATAAAAAGGATTACAGCATCGAGGATATCTTAAATGGACAACCGTCGGCAAAGGCAGGAGAAAGGGCAAGAAAGGCAGATTTCGATGAAAGGCTTTCGCTGATGGGAATGCTGATTGATTATGTGCAGCATGAAATCCGTGAAAATATGGAGAAGCTTGACTATATCAGTAATCTGTTGGTTCATATGAAAGCGCTTAAAAACAGTGTAGCGGCAAAAGGGCAGGAGACTGACGGGCAGACTGTGGATGGCATTCTTGCCATGCTTAATAAACAGAAAGAGGGCAGGCAGAAAGGAATGGAGGCTTTGCAGAAAGCAGGCTCTTTATCCGACAGGGAGAAAAGAAAGCAGAGGAATGTAATACGCTTCTTAAGCGATTGCGCGGGGAAACTTCGCATGTCCGATATGCCAGATGCAGGGGCGGCGATGCGATTTGTGAAAGAACGCTATGATGATGAAGTGGCTTCTTATAAACGAGATACTGAAAAAACGGGTAAGAAATTACACTACCTTTTTACCTTCGTGGAAGATACTTTCGGTTCCGGCAATGAAATGCTCGTACTTTTGACGGAATGTACTGTCAATAAGGACAGCTCAAAGTTTATCAGTATGTATGGCTGTGAGGATTATCACAGACATAATGAAGAGATGATGGTATCTGAGCGCGGAGACATATTGATGCAGCAGATAGCGGAGCTGGAGCTATAGAATCCGAAGCCGGGAGAAAGGCATGGTTATTAAGTTGAAGATGCAGATAAGGGAAATAGAGACTGAACATGGAAGTTTGCAATATTCGGTTCGTGAGAGCGATGTCATATTGACTGAATACCGTGGGAGAGATATTAGTCTGGTGATACCGGAGTACGTAGAAGAAATACCGGTGACAGTCATTGGAAAAAAAGCCTTTTTAGGCGCAAAAGGACTGCAAGAGTTAGTCCTGCCAAAGAATCTTTCACAGATACAGGATTGGGCATTTGCCTGTTGCAGTAATTTGGAATCGCTTACACTGCCGCGAAAGAAAATTGATATTGGACAGGGAATCATGAAGGATTGCTTCAGGCTTAGGCAGATTATAATAGCGGAAGATGAGTCGGAGGCAGAGGGAATATCTTTTCTTCTTGCAGCGGCTATGAATAAGCTGGAAGCGTTTTATTTATTTGATCCGTATGCAGCAGGCAGCAGAAGCTGGCTGGAGCAGTGGGATGCACGGCTGATGTCTTTGATGGACCAGGAGGATACCGAGGGTTTTTCTAAGATGCTTCTATGCGGCGAGGAGGACTATGGCAGCAAAGATAATGATCTGGACTACTATATAGAGCAGAGAAGACGGTTTAAAGTGAGGCTTGCGATGCTCAGGCTTATTTATGATACCGGACTGAAGTCTTCCGTCAGGGATAAACTGCTATCATACCTGCAATCCCATAAGAAAGGGGAAAGCTCGGAAGAAACGTGGAAAGTTGTGTTGGAAGAGCATGGGGACGACAGGCGATATTATCAATTTTTACTGGACAATGGCTGTATTACCGAGGAGAACTTTGATGCGGTACTTTCCGATATAGGAGAGCGGCATACGGAAATGAAGGCGTTTTTGATGAATAAGCGGAACACAAGGTCAAAGAGGGAGGATGCGTTTGCGGCGCTTATGTTCGAACTGTGAGAAGCAGGTATAGTAAAGCAATTTTAACGGACAAAGTTAAATATTTTCGAATTTTTGTCTTGCGTACCAAGCGTATCTGTGTTAAACTAAAATCTGCTTGATGTAGCGAAAGGAGTATATTTTCAAATGGGAGCGTTTAGAATTATATTGACAGTTATATATATTATAATTTGTATTGCACTTGTAATACTTGTATTGATGCAGGAAGGAAAATCTGCGGGATTAGGTTCTATCAGCGGTGCGGCAGAAACATATTGGGGAAAGAATAAAGGCAGGTCTATGGAAGGAAAGCTTGTGAAGATAACGACAGGTCTGGCAGTGGGATTTTTGGTTATTGCCGTTATCTTAAACTTGAATATCTTTTAAATGATGTTGAGGCACTCCTGCGAAGGGGTGCTTTTGTTTTCAAAGGAAACTATTAAAATGAATCAGGAATTATTTGAAAAACGTAAAAAGTTAATATGTGAGCTTGTAGAAGACGAACTGTATGTGCCTATGAAAGAAAAGGAACTTGCTGTGTTCATGCAGGTCTCAGGCGATGACAGGGAGGAATTCAGGAAGGTGTTGAGCGCACTTTTGCAGGAGGGGAAGATACAGCTTACTGCTAAAGGCAGATATATGAAAGCTGATAATCGTTTTCTTACAGGCACTTTTATCAGTAATGCCAGAGGCTTTGGCTTCGTAGAAATAGAAGGCAGGGAGGAAGACTTATATATCCCGGAGGATATGGTGAACAATGCCTTTCATCAGGATAAGGTGCAGGTAGAGCTTCTCCCGGGGAAACGCGGCAGAAGACAGGAAGCGGTTGTTCGTAAGGTATTGGAGCATGGAATGCGGCAGGTAGTAGGGACATATGAGCAGTCTGCCAATTTTGGCTTCGTGATTCCTGACAACGGAAAGATAGCTTCCGATATCTTTATCCCGAAGGAATGTTCTAAGGGAGCGCTTGATGGGCATAAAGTAGTAGTAGAGCTGACAAGCTACGGCGATGAACGCCACAAACCGGAAGGAAAGGTCGTAGAGATTCTTGGAAGCATAAATGACCCCGGTGTGGACATCATGTCAATAGTAAGGAATTTTGACCTCCCAACCGAATTTGGTGAAAAGGTTATGAATCAGGCCGGGCGTGTTCCCGATGAAGTACATGAGGCGGATATGGCAGGGCGCATGGACCTTCGTGATGTGCAGATGGTTACGATTGACGGTGAGGATGCCAAGGATTTGGACGATGCTGTCAGTTTGTCCAAGGATGACGGGTTTTACCATCTGGGTGTTCATATTGCAGATGTATCCAATTATGTACAGGAAAATTCCGCATTGGACTGGGAGGCTTTGAAGCGCGGAACGAGCGTTTATCTGGTAGACAGGGTGATTCCAATGCTGCCACCCAAACTTTCAAACGGTATCTGTTCTCTGAATCAGGGGGTAGACAGGCTGAGTTTAAGCTGCCTGATGACAATTGATGATAAAGGGAATGTAGTGGATTATCAGATTGCAGAAACTGTTATATGCGTTGACAGAAGAATGACTTATACGAGTGTAAAGAAGATTCTTGAAGACCATGATGAGTCAGAATGCAGAGAGTATGAAGAACTGGTTCCGATGTTTGAGCAGATGGCTGAACTGGCGGCAATTTTGCGGCGTAAGAGGCATGCGCGCGGTTCCATAGATTTTGATTTTCCGGAGAGCAAGATTATACTGGATGAGGAAGGCAGACCATTGGAAATCAAGCCGTATGAGCGGAATGTAGCAACGAAGATAATAGAGGATTTTATGCTGATTGCAAATGAGACAGTCGCACAGCATTTTTTCTGGCTGGAGCTTCCGTTTGTATATCGTACGCATGATAACCCTGACGCAGAGAAAATTATGCAATTGTCTACGTTCCTTAATAATTACGGTTATCATATTAAGATGTCTCAGGACGAGGTACATCCTAAAGAGATACAGAAGCTGTTAGACAAAATCGAAGGAACGCCTGAAGAAATGCTGATAAACAGGCTTACGCTTAGAAGCCTGAAGAGGGCAAAGTATACGACTGAATGCAGCGGACATTTTGGACTTGCATGTAAGTATTACTGCCACTTTACTTCTCCTATCAGAAGGTATCCTGATTTACAGATACATCGTATCATTAAGGAGCAGCTGCGTGGACGTCTGCAAGGTAAGCGAATAGAGCATTACCAGAGCAAACTACCCGAAGTGGCGAAGCATTCTTCCGAGACAGAACGGCGTGCCGATGAAGCAGAACGGGAGACAGATAAGCTTAAGAAGTCGGAGTATATGGAAAATCATATAGGAGAAGTCTATGAGGGCGTTATTTCCGGCATAACAGGCTGGGGCATCTATGTTGAACTGCCCAATACGGTAGAAGGTATGATACATGTATCGAAGCTGCCTGGTGATTACTTCTATTATGATGAAAATTCATATGAAATGATAGGACAGGATACAGGGAAAAAATATGTGCTTGGAGAGCAGATAAAAATACGTGTGGATGGTGTGGATCGGTTTACGGGGACAATAGATTTTTCCGTGTATTAGATTTAAAATGGTAAGAAGGTGATAATATGGCTGAGGAAGCAATAAAATTAGTTGCCAATAATAAGAAAGCCTATCATGATTTTTTCATAGAAGAAAAATTCGAAGCGGGTATATCATTACATGGTACGGAAGTGAAATCCGTCAGGCTTGGAAAATGCAGTATTAAAGAAGGATATATCCGTATCGAGAACGGCGAGGCTTATTGTTACGGCATGAATATCAGCCCTTATGAAAAAGGAAATATTTTCAATAAAGATCCTTTGAGGGTAAAAAAGCTGCTGCTTCATAAAAGCGAAATTCGCAGGCTGGAAGGCAAGATATCCGAACAGGGCTATACAATTGTTCCATTGCAGGTTTATTTTAAAAATGGCAGAGCCAAGATAGAGATAGGTCTGGCGAAGGGTAAGAAACTCTATGATAAGAGGCAGGATATTGCGAAAAAAGACCAGCGCAGAGAGCATGAAAGGGATTTTAAGATTAAAAATCTGTGAGGGGATAAAAAGAAGTAAAAAATAATAAATATGTTTAAATAGATTCTTATATGTGTTATAATATATAAAGTATGGGCCAGTCAAGGTTTCGACAGGGGTCTTGCAGCTGGAGAAGCTATCCGCAG
>CAMWWS010000040.1 GCA_947178085.1 uncultured Lachnospiraceae bacterium
ATCGTGGGAATCTCGATTATGATCAATAATCTTAGCAGGATTCCTCTGGGAGCTCTGACTTTTGTCCTCAACCTTCCGTTCCTGATCGTCGGTATGCGGAAGCTGGGGAAAAAATTTATTGCCAAATCTGCGGTTGCCATGGTAACATTTTCGATTTTTCTGGAAATATTTGCACCTCTTACGGATATGACGCATGATTATCTTCTGGCCGTATGTTTCGGCGGAGTGTTTCTGGGAGTAGGCGTGGGGCTTGTCATTCGCTCCGGCGGCTGCTTAGATGGAACGGAGACTGTGGCAATTTTTCTGAACCGACGTTTTAATCTTCCGGTGGGACAGACGGTTCTTTTCATCAATGTCATGATCTATACGATCGCAGGTAAAATGTTTGGATTTGACAGGGCTATGTATAGCCTTTTGACGTATTTTATCACGTCGAAGGTGATCGATTTTGTAGAGACAGGCGTAGAGCAGGCAAAAGCCGCCATGATAATCACTAATGAGGGACGTGAGATTGCGGATGAAATCTATAAGAAGATGGGGCGTACAGTGACAATCTTGGAAGGCGAGGGTCTGATTAGTGGGAAAAAGGTAATCCTCTACTGCGTACTGAACCGGCTTGAGATTTATCAACTAAAGCAACTGATCAATGAAGTAGATGCGAGTGCTTTTATCACGATTAGTGATGTGTCAGAGATTATTGGAAATCATATTAAGAAGATAGCAGATAAAGATAAGTAATAAAGCGATATGTATTATATTAATTAAAATAAACATTATAAGAAAAGAGGTTTATTCCTCTTTTTTCTTTTTATCTAAGCAAATATTAAAAAATTTTAAATATTACCCTGCGTAATATATTGCTTGTGACGCTGCGTAATGTTGTAAAATCAGCAGTGTAAGGAGGTGAAAGCTATGTCAAAATACACGACTGGAGAAATTGCGAAGCTCTGCGGCGTATCAGTCAGAACGGTGCAGTACTATGATACTCGTGGAATTTTGATACCCAGCGAACTCTCAGAGGGTGGCAGAAGACTTTATTCAGAGGATGACTTCAAGCGAATGAAGATCATATGTTTTCTTCGTGACGCCGGTATCTCTATTAATAATATAGGAGAATTGCTGTCAGGAGACAATCCCGGAAGTGTTATTTCCGTTCTGCTTGAACAACAGGAGCAGTTTCTTCGGGAAGAAGTAAATGAAAGACAAGCAAAACTTGATATGCTTGATGGGATAAAAAAGGAGCTTAAGAGCGTTGAAAATTTCTCCGTTGAATCTATCGGTGATATAGCTTATGCAATGGAAAACAAGAAGAAAATGAGACAGTTACATGCAATCCTGCTGATTACAGGTATCCCTATTTCCATACTTCAATGGGCATCTATCATTCTGTGGATTGCCGCAGGAATATGGTGGCTTTTTGTCCTTTATGTCTTAGCATTCATTCCATATGTGGTTTGGGTAACAAACTTTTATTTCAAAAGAGTTGCGTATATCTGTCCACAGTGCCACGAGATATTTAAGCCTAATTTCAAAAAGGCTTTTTGGGCGAGCCATACCCCGACACTCAGAAAATTGACCTGTACCTGCTGTGGGTATAAAGGATTCTGCGTGGAAACTTATGGAAAGGAGGAAAAAAAGAATGGATAAGATTATGGAATTTCTTCCGTTTTTGATTCCGTTGGCAATCGCTGAGTTTGCTCTGTTGGGTTACACGCTTTTTCACATTTTAACCCATAAGAATTATAAAAGAGGCAATCGTACTCTGTGGCTCGTTGTTGCGATTGTCGGCATGGAGTTTATCGGTCCGATCCTGTACTTCCTGCTTGGAAAGGAGGACGACTGACATGGATGTGCTGGCAATACAAAACCTGAAAAAGAATTTTGGCAGCAAAGAAGTACTTTGCGGGATTGATCTGTCTGTACCTGAACACAGCATTTTCGGATTTATCGGTAAAAACGGCGCAGGAAAAACAACGACGATGAAGGCAATTCTTGGACTTCTAAAACCGGACAGTGGTGAAGTTTATGTCATGGGGGAAAAAGTGCATTTCGGGCAGACCGGTACCAATCGTTACATCGGATATCTGCCTGATGTGCCGGAATTTTATTCCTATATGACGCCGCTTGAATATCTGAATTTTTGCGGAGAGGTAAGCGGGATGGACAAATCCGATATTGTTGCGAGAAGCAAGGAACTCATAGATCTGGTTGGTCTTGGAAAGGAACGCCACCGCATCAAAGGATTTTCAAGGGGGATGAAGCAACGTCTGGGAATTGCACAGGCACTTCTAAACCGGCCCAAACTGCTTATCTGTGATGAGCCGACATCAGCGCTTGATCCTGTAGGGCGTAAGGAAATTTTGGATATTCTTCTTGCAGCAAGGGAACAGACAACAGTGCTTTTTTCCACGCACATTCTTTCTGATGTGGAACGAATCTGCACTGCAGCAGCTTTTTTGAATAACGGAAAAATCGCCATGCAGGGAACTATTGCAGAACTGCGAAACAAGCGGTCATCTGACGGATTTATCATCGAAACAGAACAAAAAGGAGATACCGATACACTTATAAAAACATTTGGCGACCTCCGACGCACGGAACAAAATGCGCTTGTTTTTCATGGCAGCGAGGAGCGTTTCTTTGCCATCATGCAATATGTTGCTGAAAATAGAATACCCGTACAGAAAATTGAACGAATAGAGCCAACGCTTGAATCAATGTTTTTGGAGGTTACAAAATGAAGTCATTGCTTGCTTTTATGAAAAAAGAGTATCTTGAAGTTACACGGACAGGAAAAATCATTATTCTCATACTGCTGTTTGTCCTGTTTGGTATTATGAATCCTGCGATTGCGAAGCTGACGCCGTGGTTAATGGAAATGCAGTCAGAAACACTGGCAGAAAGTGGGTTGATTGTCACAAATATTCAGGTAGATGCAATGACTTCATGGACACAGTTTTTCAAGAACATTCCCATGGCGCTTATTGCTTATGTATTAATTTTCAGCGATATATTTACGAAAGAATACAAATCAGGAACATTGTTACTTGTGCTGACAAAAGGCTTATCGAGATACAAAGTTGTGCTTGCAAAAACTTTACTGTTACTGTCGCTTTGGACATTAGGCTACGGGATTTGCTTCGCAATTACATATGGCTATAATGCTTATTTTTGGGATAACGGTGTTGCTGATAACATATTTTCCTCGGTAGCTATATGGTGGCTGTTCGGTGTATGGGTGATATGTCTTGTTGTCCTGTTCTCGTCACTGCTGCAGAATACCACAGGAGTTTCCCTGTGTACCGGCGGGACGGTGCTTTTAGCGTATTTATTGAGCATCATACCTAAAGTAAAGGCGTATTCACCTACGATGCTGATGGATACTAATTCACTTTTGATTGGTGCTGAGGGAGCTGACACATATATAAAAGCTGTCGTTGTTGCGGCTGCATTGTGTATAGTATGCGTTGCTGTTAGTTTGCCGGTTATAAACAAAAAAGAGATTTAGTGAGGTCCTTTCTATTGGTCGAGTGGGGCGGATAGGTCCATAGCCGTCACATCGCCAACTATAATGATTGCCGGTGCGGATACATTGGCATCTTTTACAGCCTGCTCAAGTTGGGAGAGCGGTGCGCGAACCCGAATAGGGTTTGGCGCATTGCCGCCGGAGACCACGGCAGAAGGCGTGTTTTCATCTTTGCCGGCTGCCATCAACCGTGTGATGATGGTAGACAGTCGTTCTAAGCCCATTAGAAATACCAGCGTACCTGACAGCTTTGCCAGAGCATCAAAATCTGCCGGTAATCCGTCCGGCGTGTCGGCGGTATGGGCTGTAATGATATGCAGACTACGGCTTATTCCACGATGGGTAACAGGAATTCCCGCCTCAGCCGCTATGCCGATTGCAGATGGAATGCCCGGAATCTCCTGACAGGAAATTCCGGCAGCTTTTAATGCCAGTATCTCTTCGCCGCCGCGTCCAAAGAGGTAGGGGTCCCCGCCTTTCAGACGAACCACTTGTAAGCCGGAACGTGCCAATTCGATAAGCTTCCGGTTGATTTCGGTCTGTGATGCGGCATGTACTCCGCTGCGCTTACCCATGTAGAAGCGTTTGGCAGATTCCGGTACTACATCCAGCAAGGCCGGATCGATCAGGTCATCATACACCACTGCCTGACACTGCTGCAGCAGCCGCAATCCGCGCATGGTGATAAGATCTGATTTACCGCAGCCTGCGCCCACTAACGCAACGCTGCCAAGCGGTTTGTCGGCAATATATTTTTCAGTTTCCGCCTGCGACAACGGTGCGCCTTTTGCCATGCAGGCGTCAAACAGTCTGCGAAACACCGCTGCACGCTTATTCTGTTCCGGTATGGAAGCTTTCAGTGTCGGGCGTAGAGACTCTAACCATGAAAGAAGCTTGTCTAAACCTTCAGGAAGCAGTTCCTTCAATCTTTCTTTAAAATATGCCGCCGCTACAGGGCTTGCTCCGCCGGTGGAAATACCCGCTGAGAAAGAACCCTGTTGTACCAATGCCGGAAACAGGAAACTGCAAAGCGCCGGATCATCTGCCACATTTACTGGAATATGGCGTTTCCTACAAAGAACGGAGATTTTGCGATTTATGGTTTTATTGTTTGTAGCGGTAATGACCAGCGAAGGGCGTGGACGCAGATCAGAAGTATTGAAACTACGTTTGCGCAGCTTCACATTATGAAGCGATTCAAATTCTGGCAGGATGTGTGGTGCGACCACTGTTGGGAGCACACCGTAAGGCATCAGCTTTTGCAGCTTGCGAAGCGCGACAGTTCCACCGCCAACAATCAGAACAGGTTTATTTTTTAAATCTATGAATATAGGAAAATAGGGCATTTTTATAACCTTCCTTCTTTATCAATCTTTTACTTTGGGATACAGTAATATTGCGTACCGTGTGGGGTATTCATACGGTGTACACCTACGCCGAACACCTGCGCAAGAATACCGCTTTGGTAAACGTAATCCGGTGTACTGCAACAAAGAAGACTGCCTTCCTGTAATACGGCAATGCAATCCGCTTCACGCAGCGCCAGTGAAATATCGTGAAGTACCAGTACCACTGCTTTTCCTTCCCGAGCAAGGGAATGAGCGGTCTGCATCATTTGAAACTGGCGGCTGATATCTAAATAAGTGTTAGGTTCATCCATAAAAACAGTTTGTGTATCCTGTGCCAGAGCCATTGCTAAATATACGCCCTGGCGTTGACCGCCGCTGAGCTGACTGACATTGGTATCCTCGTGCTGCAGGCTGCCAGTGGACTCCATAGCTTTGCGGGAAATGGCATAATCCTGCCGGCTGTAGTATCTGGGATAGGTCAGATATGGAAAACGTCCGTGCAGAACCATTCGCAGTGCCTGAATAGAGGGCGTGTTTCGGCTTTGGGTCAGAAACGCTGCTTTTTGGGCAATCTGCCTGTGCTTCAGCTGCCGGATGTCCACGCCGTCATACAAAACCTCACCGTTCATTGAAGGCAGCAGTCCAAGCGCAGCTTTCAGCAGAGTTGACTTTCCGCTGCCGTTAGGACCGATCAGAACAGTTACTTTTCCCGGTAGAAAATCCATCGTAATGTTCTGTATAATAGGTTTTCCCAAATATCCGGCAGAGAGATTGTTAAGTTGAATCATGTGCGTACTCCTTTCTGCTTAAACAGAAGCCATAGGAAGAATGGAACTCCCGCAAAAGCAAGAATGATACCGACTGGCAGCTCAAACGGCGAAAATAAAATTCTTGCCAGCAAATCACACACCATTACAAAGAAAGCGCCTCCCAGTGCGGAGGAGAGTAACAGTGGCAGGCTGTTTTCGCCTAATAAACGCCGCATCGTATGGGGGACGATCAGACCCACAAAGCCCATCAGTCCGCAAAAACTCACTGCCGCACCGGCAAGAGCAGCAGCCAGAACCAACAAAATAAAGCGCATAAACTGAACAGAAAGACCGAGGCTTTGAGCTGTATCACTGCCCAGCGCAAGGATATCCATCTGCTGAGAGAGGGAGAGCGTAATGCCTAAACTTACAAGAATCAATATAGCTGCAGGAGCAAGCTGTTTCATGGTTACGCCTGTAAAGCCGCCAATGCGAAAATCTGTTATGCCGTTTACTGCATCAGGCACCAGAGTGACCACAGCGTCAATACCGGCACTGAACAAAGTGGATATGGCAACGCCTGCGAGAATCACGGTCATACGGGAAGCACCGGTGCGCTGGGACAATGTTGTTACCAAAAGAACGCTGCCCAATGCGCCGCAAAATGCCATAAGGGGCGTATACTGCTGTGCCAGCGGCGAGACAGCACAGATTAAAGCCACGGCAAATCCCGCGCCGGAATTGACGCCGATAACACCGGGAGACGCAAGCGGATTATTCAGAACCGTCTGAATGACCGCACCGGAAACTGCTAAGGCTGCACCCGCCAGCATTGCAGCGCAGGTACGTGGCAGACGGCTGTAAAGTATGATTCGTGCGGCTATTGAATTAATCTCCCTTCCGGTCAGCACATCAAGCACCTGTACAGGAGATAGTTTCACTGAGCCAATCCACAGGCTGATTATTGCTGTTGCCAAGGCCAAGATGAATAGCCCTGCAAAAAAAATACCGTTACTGCGCCGGGTAGAGAATATCCGCAAGTTTCTCATAGGCTTCCCCCCATCTTTCATTTGGTTTCATGTTGTAAAGGTTTTGGTCCATCACATAATAACGTCCTTCCTGTACGGCAGTCAGAGAAGCCCAGGCAGGATTCTGTAAAAGCGTGGTTTTCAAAACTGCCTGTGCATCTGTAGGGTCTGACCCTTGCAGAACCACAAATATATAGTCAGGATCATATAGCAGGATGGATTCTATGCTTAGTTGTTCCAAAAGACTGTCTTCGCTGTCTGCTATATTTTTACAGTCCAGATTGGCGAGCATCTCTCCGAGTACGCTTCCCTCACTGTTTTTTACCTTACAACTGCTTCCGGTGGCTCGGATATACAAAACACTCGGACACGAACCGTCTGCTCTTGCTATGGCATTTTTTACCTGTGACTGAACGGCGGTACCGTATTTTTCGTAATTTTCGGAAAAGCCGGTAATCTCCGTGCAGATCTTTAACATTCGCAGATAATCTTCAAATGTGTTGACGGAGAAATACGCCGTATTGATTCCCATTTCATCAAAGACAGACTCCAGTTCCGTATTCCGGTCTGTGCCACAGCTTGCAATGACAAAATCAGGATTGCAGGCAATCAGTTCTTCTATGTTCAGCTCCTTTGCGGCACCCAGATTGACAATATCCTTCCGCAGAGGTAAATCAAAATAGATCCAGGTAGAGTTGGTCGTAGCGACGATTTGATCCACCCCTCCGGCAAGATACCAAATATCCGCGAAGCTGGCAATCAGACAAACCACCCGTTCCGGGCGATCTATCGTTACCTGACGGCCTAAGTCATCCGTAAATGTCACTGCCGTGTTTGAATTTGTTTCCGAGGACGGCAACGCGTCAGCAGAACTGCCGCAGGCAGTCAGAAGCAGGAGACAGCATAACATAATAATAAAATAAAGTTTTTTCACAGGGCATTTCCTTTCTATTTAAAATTATCTTAAAATTATCATAGATTTATCTTAGACCTATTTCAGGTCTGTTTTCAGTAAAATAAAAGAATCGCAACAGACAAAAGGGCATAGATTTCCCTTACCATAATGGAAAGAGAAATCGTTTCAAAGCCCTTCATCGTCTTATGCGATCCGGCAGATTAATCTTAACTTTTAAATTCTGACAAAAATATTCGTTTAGCAGGTCGCGCCGCCTTTTACGGTTTTTTGTAAAATGGCAGCTTTATCAATAGTATCGGAAAGCAGCTTTGCGTTAACATAGTCAAAGCCTAAGCGGTTGACGGTGTCGGCAAATCGCTCGCCGGAGATACCCTCGTCGCGGAATAGGAGAATTGCTTTCTCCACAACATCAATCACTTCTTCCTCGCTGCTGAAAATCTTGGTCAGCGGAGTGCCGTGTGCAACCTTTTTACCCCAACGGCCGCCGATATAGATTTTGAAGCCTTCTTTATACTCTTCCAGTGCGCCGAATGGACATCTGCCCTTGCAGCGGCCACAGTTGTTGCAGGCATCGGGATCAATGCGTACCTTACCATCGACTACCTTAGCTACCTTGACAGGACAGTTCTCTTCAACTTGACACTTCTTGCAGCCACGGCATTTAGAAAAGTCCACCATAGGAACGCGCTGACCGATGATACCTAAATCATTCAGGTCAGGCTTAACACAGTTGTTAGGACAACCGCCTACTGCAATTTTGAACTTATGAGGCAGAGTAACGCCGTGATAACCCACATAGAAGCGTTCATGCAATTTTTCGGATAAGCCATATGTATCGGCTAGACCATACTGACAGGTAGTACCTTTGCAGGAAACAACAGGTCGTACCAGTGAACCGGTGCCTCCAGTGGTCAGACCGTGCTCATTTAAATAGTCAATCAACGGCTGGATGTTTTCGTGCTTAACACCCTGAATCTCCAGCGTCAGACGGGTGGTCATGGTAACGGCGCCTGAACCGAAAATTTCAGAAGCCTCAGCGATGGTCCGGTGTTCATCCGCTGTAATCTTTCCGTTGCGGGTAATGACGCGTACATTGAAAACATCGGGATAACGTTTATCCTGCAGACAACCCAGAGCTTTAACGCGCTTAATCTCTTCCGGAGGAAGAACGCCGCCCGCAAACTGTACCTTGACATTATTGATAAAGGCACCGCCCTCTAAAACGCGGGTGTTGGTGTAACCCAAAGCCTTCAAACGGTTTTGCAGGAAGTAGCCGCGCTTGCCTTTGGCACAAACGAGCAGAAGTTTTTCATCTGTTCCAATGCCGTCAATCGGCGCGGTAACTTTGCCCAAATCAACCCACTTTGCACCGGGAATGGTAGCAGCGGGATGGGCATCGATGACACGGTAGCCATTGGCTTTTCCTGCGGCGTACTCGGCGGGCGTAAAAGTTTCAAATGAACCCATCATCTTGTTTTCCAGTATGTAGCACGCCTGCACAAAAGGATGAATGGCAGTGGAGAATGGAGGCGCATAGGCGAAATCCAATGTGTCAAAATCCTCAATCGCTGCGTTCATGGCAATGCCAGTAACAGCGATATCCACCATCTTATCTACCGCGCCTGCGCCTAAGACCTGAATACCTAACAGCTTATGGGTACTCTTGTCGGCAATCAGCTTGGTAACAAAAGAGGAGGCGTCAGAATAGTAATGCGCTTTGTCATCTGTAACACAGGTGACTGTAATAACATCATAGCCTGCATCTTTTGCCTGAGCTTCAGTCAGACCGGTGCGGCCTGCGTTCAGATCGCCTGCCAGCTTCACAACACCGGTTCCCAGACAGCCACCATAGACAGCGTCCTTCCCGGTCAGATTTTTAGCAAGGCAGCGTCCTGTAATGTTTGCAGTTGAACCCATGGCTGACCACTGTCCTTTGCCGGTGATACGGTTATAAACCTGTGCGCAGTCGCCCACGGCATATATGTCATTTAAGTTTGTTTTTTGATGGTCATCTACCAGGATGGTGCCCCGGTTCATCTCCAGACCGGACTCCGACAGAAAAGCGGTAGCGGGACGGACGCCGATGGCAAGCACTACCAGTTCGCCCTCGAAGATGCCCACACTGGTGCGGATACCGGTGGCTTTTTCATTACCCAGCACTTCCTCCAAAGCGGCGCCGGTAACAATCCGGATACCTTTATTCTGTAACTGACGACGGATATATGCAGCCATTTCCACATCAAACAAGTTAGGCATGACCTGGTCCGCCATATCGACAACGGTAACTTTCAGACCCTTGGACAGCAGATTTTCTGCAATCTCCAAACCGATGAATCCGCCGCCTACGACTACGGCGCTGCCGCAGTGGTTATTTTCTATGTAAGCACGAAGGTCAATAGCATCATTAGGCGTACGCATAGTGAATACACCGGACAAATCGGTACCTTTAACGTCAGGTACGAATGGAACGGCGCCTGTAGCAATGACAAGTTTGTCATAGGAAACAGTTTCACCGTTTGCAAAGCTGACGGTTTTAGCAGCTGCGTCCATGCTTACGGCTTCCATTTCAGTTCTGACTTCTACCCCTGTCAGACTGGTGTACTTTTCAGGCGTATTAACTATTAATTCTTCACGGGTTTCGATACTTCCTCCCACATAATAGGGCAGACCGCAGCCGGCGTAAGAGATATCCTTACTCTTGGTATAGACTGTGACCTTTGCACTGCGATCCTGACGCATCAGTTTTGCAGCGGTTTTTGTGCCGGCAGCAACGCCTCCGATAACAATAACATTCATAACCTTCGCTCCTTTGTTTTTTATTGATGGAAACTGAAAATTCTGTTCCGATGTTTCTTGGTTTCACCTTTTCATTGTAGCATGAGACTCGCGAAAAATCAATTAACTGTGAGTATCTGATGGAATGGAAACAGGTTATATTTCTTTTAGCCTTTATGCAAATAATAGCGAAAAGCTTCTACAATATAATCGCTGCTGCCAGTACCGTGTTTTGTGTCAAATATTCTTTTTAAGTAATCATTGGAGTAGGTTTCAATAATCATGTTGCAATAATTATCATCATCTCCAATTAATTCGGACGGAGCGTTTACACGGGCATAGGCAATAATTTCTTTAACTAAATTTTGGATGTAGTCTGAAGCAACATCTTCTCCTTTACGTGAAGCTAATTTAAGAAACTTATCTTCTGTTCTCATTTCTTCCGGAATTTGTGAATACCGGTTGTCCATGATTTCAGAGAAATGTTCTAAATTATGTTTCATAGCTTCGGTGTATTTTTCGATACTGCCGAACTGTTGGATGGCTAGTTTGGCTACCTCGGATTCATCATCTTTGATCTTCTGAATAAACATATCAAAATTCTCGATGCTTCCCCAGTGCTTGACGACCTCTTCTGTCTGGTTGGATTTAAAATCTTCTAAGGCGTTAATATAATCGGACATATCAAATTCTTTAAAACTCATACATTGTTCTCCCTTCTCTAAACGGCTAAGAAGCTGTATAAGTCGTTCCGTTCGATTACGCTTTAGAAGAAGTAATTCCTTTTGCTTCTTGAAAGCGGATATTTTATCAAAATCAGGCTTTTGCAGAATTTCCTTAATCTCATTTAACTTGAAACCTAATTCCTTAAAAAACAGGATTTGTTGAAGTTTCTGCAATGCTTCATCATTATATAAGCGATAGCCGGACTGTGTTAATTCACTTGGTTTTAACAGCCCGATTTCATCATAGTATTGCAGAGTGCGTATGCTGATACCTGTTAATTCTGCAACTTGACTTATGGTTCTCATTCTTATCAGCTCCTTTAGTTAGTAGAGAAGCAAGATAGAAATTGCCGGCTAATATCTATTTTGCTCTCTTGAGATTAGAATACAGTATCACGTAGCGTGGGAGTCAATACTTTTTTCTAAAACTTTTATCATTTATTTTTGGGATAGATTTTGACAGATATACCTCTAGCTACTTTTGACAATCTTGTTGTCATCAAAAATACTTTGCTTAATAGTGTACTCGCACTTTTTTTAAGTCCATTTTTAATAGTAAGGACAATGCATCTGATACAGTTTCTATATTTTAATCGATAAAGACATTGTTACTTATATCCAAAGCATTTACGATTTTCGGCAGTTGGTTGGGATTGTGAATGCTATACTCAGATTTTGTGATTCTCTGTAGTGACTAGTTCAATTCTATCATACTGGGATAAATATATGTTCTGGAAATGAAAGGACAGGACTATGTGGAGAATGAAAAAATGTAGCGGCAAAAGAAGCAGGGGTTTCGTCGAGCTGCTTTTGTGTCTAGCCGCTTATGTTGAGGGAAGCGGTGGATAAAGAACTTGGTAGTATTTTGCTCATTAGCAGAAAAGTAAATTTCTATTTATTTTTTAAATAATATTGTAGGTTTGGATTTTGTATGATAGTGATATAAAATTGTATTCATGTAAATTTTACTACATTTTTGACTTTTTTTGAAATACTATGGAAAGCTATAATTAAAAGAAATATAATAGAATTATCATATATCAGAGAAAAGCATAAGTGTTTATATTCGTGAATAGCTATTAAGCAGTAAATTTATGGATAAAGTGAAAATTTTACATTAGGTGTTATCGTTTTGAAAATCTAACACTTTAGTAGTAATAAATTAATGGAGAAGCAGAACAATTGGCATGTAGAAATGTGATGGTAGTCTGGAAGAAAATCTTGCATTTGACTTGCCTTTACTGGAAGAATTAATGAACAGGTTATTTGATAGTAAAAATAATTATTGTTTTGATTCCATTAGGCTGTTGCTGGAGTATTTAATGTACTTCTTATAGAAATGGGTGAAGAATATTTTGGAAGTAAAAACTCTAATATTGATGTACTGTTTTATATAGGAGTTCGAGATGTATGGTGGTTATTATAGTGCCAATTAATTTATAATGTTTAAAAATATCTTGGGTACAATTTGAGTACACCAGTTTGAAAACCGCATAAAGCAGCAAAAACCGTATCAAAATGACAC
>CAMWWS010000041.1 GCA_947178085.1 uncultured Lachnospiraceae bacterium
CTTTAACAGAGCCTGCTGAACACCTTCACCGGAAACATCTCTGGTTATGGAGACATTTTCGCTTTTCTTGGTAATCTTATCAATTTCATCAATATAAATAATACCAAACTTAGCCCGTTCAATATCATAATCTGCTGCCTGAATCAGTTTAAGCAGAATGTTTTCAACATCTTCACCTACATATCCGGCCTCGGTAAGCGTCGTTGCATCGGCAATCGCAAACGGAACATTAATTATTTTCGCCAGCGTCTGCGCAAGATACGTTTTACCTGAGCCTGTAGGTCCTATCATTATGATATTGCTTTTTTGCAGCTCCACTCCGTCATTATCAGGCGGTGCCATTACCCTTTTATAATGATTGTATACGGAAACCGCGAGAACCTTTTTGGATTCTTCCTGTCCTATTACATAATCATCAAGAAATTTCTTTATTTCCACCGGCTTTAACAGGTTGATATCCATTTCTTCTACTGCTTCCGCTTCGTCCTCATACTCTTCCTCGATGATATCAGCACAGACGTCTACACATTCGTCACAAATATAAACGCTCCCCGGACCGGCAATCATTTTCTTGACCTGATCCTGAGTCTTGTTGCAAAAAGAGCATCTAACTTTGTTGTCAGAATTTTTCCCTGCCATTTTTACTGCCTATACCTTTCTTATTGTTTTGCTGCTTCGGTATGATTGGTTATTACGCGGTCAATGATACCGTAAGCCAGCGCTTCTTCTGCTGATTTCCAGTTGTCACGCTCCGTATCCGCCGCAACCACTTCAAGATCCTGCCCCGTATTTTCGGCAAGAATCTTGTTAAGTTTTGCCTTGGTATGCAAAATATGCTTAGCAGTAATCTCTATCTCTGTTGCCTGTCCCTGCGCTCCGCCGGATGGCTGATGAATCATTATCTCGGCATTAGGAAGCGCCATTCTCTTTCCTTTAGCCCCACCTGCAAGCAAAAATGCGCCCATACTGGCAGCCATACCTATACATACCGTAGATACATCGCATTTAATAAACTGCATAGTATCATAAATTGCCATACCTGCCGTAACAGAGCCTCCCGGACTGTTGATATATAAATGAATATCTTTTTCAGGGTCCTCAGACTCTAAAAATAGCATCTGTGCAACCACCAGACTTGCTGTTGTATCATTAACCTCTTCTCCTAAGAAGATGATTCTTTCTTTTAAAAGTCTTGAATAAATGTCATATGAGCGTTCTCCTTTTGAGGTCTGCTCAATGACGTATGGTACCAATGCCATAATATACCTCCTTATAATCCTAATACCCTATACCTCTAATTCTCCTTAGCGTTTTCCACTACAAACTCTACAGCTTTCTTAACAGCTAAGTCTTTTCTGATATTCTCAGCTTCCTTCTCGCCAAGCATCTCTTTGACTTTTGCACTCTCCATCTGGTAGACTTCAGCCATAGTTTCTATTTCTTTTTCATACTCTTCATCGGTAACTTCGATGTTTTCAGCAGCAGCAACAGCTTCCATTACAAGTCTGGACTTGATTCTCGTCTCAGCCTGCGGCTTTACCTGCTCAAGCATCTTTTCATAATTAGTGCCTGTAAACTGGAAGTACTGCTCCATAGAAAGTCCCTGCATAGTGATTCTCTGTGCAAATTCTTCAAGCATCTGCCTTTGCTGTGTTTCTATCATAGCTTCAGGTATTTCCATTTCGGACGCTTCTATTATAGCGTCAACTACTGCTTCTTCTTTTGCGTTCTTTGCATCTTTTGCCTTCTTCTCTTCCAGATTCTTCTTTACATCTTCCTTATACTCGGCTAATGTATCAAATTCGGATACTTCGCTTGCAAATTCATCATCGACCTCAGGAAGCTCTTTTTCTTTGATTTCTTTAACCGTGCATTTGAAAACCGCCGCTTTACCCTTTAATGAATCTTCATGATAATCCTCAGGGAAAGTAACATTCACTTCAACTTCTTTACCAATCTCTACGCCGATAAGCTGCTCTTCAAAACCGGGAATAAATGCGCCTGAGCCGATAGTCAACGGATAATTTTCACCTTTTCCGCCGTCAAAAGCAACTCCGTCAACAAATCCCTCAAAATCGATAACGGTAATATCGCCATCCTTTACCGGTCTGTCGTCTATGGAAATATTTCTTGCGTTGTTCTCGCGCTCACGCTCAATGGCCTCATTTATCTCATCATCCGTTACTTCCACGTCAATCTTATCTACTTTTACGCCTTTGTATTTTCCTAATTTAACTTCCGGTTTCAAGGCTACCAACGCCGTAAAGATAAATGGCTTTCCTGCTTCTATCTGAGTCACCTCTATCTTTGGGGAAGATACGATATCTTCTTCGCACTCATCAAGCGCATTTTCATAAGCCTTCGGAATCAGTTCGTTTGCCGCATCTTCATAAAATACCTCTTTACCATACATTCTCTCAATTACCTGACGGGGTACTTTACCTTTCCTAAAACCAGGAATACTGATTTTTCCTTTCTGCTTCTGATAAGCTGTATTGATTGCCTTCTCCAGCTCTTCTGCACTCGCTTCAATAGTAAGTTTTGCCATGTTCTTCTCTAATTTTTCCACCTGTAAACTCATAAATCGGTTTCCTCCTTCAATTACCTCTGCAACATTTATCATTTTAATATCTATGCCATTTCCATAACCTGCAAACTTTGGGCCGCAGGCACAAATTTGCGATTGAAAAATCTTTGATTTTTCAATCTAGGAACCTTTACAGAGTACCTGGTCACAGTCATTTTAAGATTATAGCACAATCACTGGAAAAATACTAGCATTTCTTTCCATAAATCACTTTTGAATTAATCCCATTAAGCATACCCAGCTTTCCTGACAAAGCGCTTATCTTATCCTGAGGTGCATCCATGACAATGCTGATTATATTCATTTTTTTCCTGCTATAAGGAATCCCCATTCTTCCGATAATATATTCAGAATATTCGTGCAGCACTCTGTTCAGTTTCTCTATCTCGTCCGTATTTTCCACAATAATTCCAAGCAAAGCAACCCTTGTTTCCGTTTCCAAAGTTTCCATATTAATAAATAAACCTCCTTGAACTTATAGTATTATGTAATTATTTACGACGCTCATTATTTAAAAACAGGCAGCTAACACCACAAAAGATTGTCAGCTGCCTGTTTCAGACACATTAAGTTATTATGTAGCTTGCGCGGTCTCTATACCGTTTTCCAGCCATAATCTGTTTTCTGTGCTTTTTCCCCATGCTTCCAGAGCAAGCTGATAAGTTTCTGAAACCTTCATATTTATTTCCCTGATTTCCTTCCTTATTTCGAATTGCCCCTCTCTTAAAGTCAACACCTGAGATTCCAGCTTGTCCATACGGCCATCGATTCTGTCCATATGTTCCTCGATTTTGTCCATGCGCTCATTTATCGGCTTCAGTTTTTCATCAAGTTTTTTACCCAGTTTCTCGTCCAGCTTTTTATCAAGCATATCGGAAATTTCCTGCAATAGTTGTTCATTATTCATATAAATAACTCCTTTTTGTTAAGTGCATCCCCGCTTTTTCTTTTTTTGCACTGAAACAAATATATCATAATCAAAAGCAAAAATCTACTTAATTTTCAAAATAATTTATTGTATTTTCTGTTCCGGCAGCTTTATTTGCACCGCGTCAAGGAGTTCTATATCTTCTTCTCTGTGCGTTGATACAATAAGCGTTCTTCCATTCAATTTATTCAGAATGTATACCGCTGTTTTCTCACGGTTTTCATCATCCAGTCCGGTAAACGGTTCGTCCATAATTAAAAGTTCGGCATCCGAAAGCAATGCACGCAATATTGCACAACGTCTTCTCATACCGCCGCTCAATTCGCTTACTTTTTTTGTAAGACATTCCTCAGGCAGAATATTCAAAGCTTCTTTCTTCACTGATTCTGCAATTATTACATTTTTGCAGCCGTTTTCTTTTTCGCGTCCTTCTCTTTTCATAGTTAACATAATATTTGAAATAACATCATATTCTTCACACAGCCTATCTTCTTGAAAAACTGCGCCTATATACTCGGGAAGCCCTTCTATTGTCCCTGCATCAGGCAATTCAATACGGTTTATCAACCTGAGCAGCGTAGTCTTTCCACTCCCCGAAGGCGCCATCAGGCAATAACGACCTCCGTTCTTTATCGTGCATGCTAAATCTGACAGTACCTGTTGTTTTCCATATGCTTTGCTCAAATTACAAATACGGATATCCGGTATGGCGTTGTTGGTGCAATTGCTGCTAAATACAGGCTGAAACTTGACATATTCTTCCTTTTGTATTGTTCGCCTGTCCATAACCGGATATGGTCTCCACTCTGCAAATTCCTTTATCAGATAGAGCACTGCTTTTTCAAATACAAAGCTTAAAAAAATAACCATGAGAGTCCATGCAAACAATCCCGCCGTATCCAGATAAATCTTGGACATATACAATCTCTCACCCAGAGAAAACCTGGGTATTCCGATTACTTCGGCTGCCACGCCGGACTTCCAGCTCAAACCCAGTGAATTTTTCAGACAGCTTATCAAATATGGCATAACCGCAGGTCTATAGATATATAAGAAACGATTCCAGCCCTTGACATGAAATACATCCGCCATTTCTAAAAGCTGTTTATCCGTGCTTTTAAATCCTGAGATTGTATTAATATATACACTTGGAAATACAACCAGAAAACTACTGAAAAATGACAGTGCTTCAGACCCGAACCATATAAGCAAAAGTACAACAAACGAGGCTACCGGAATAGACTGCAGCGTCGTTATGAGCGGTGCAAGAAATGCTTCTGAAATCCTGAATCTATAGCTAAGCGCTCCTAAGGAAAATCCCAGAATAAGTGCCAGCAGAAAACCAAGTCCTATGCGCCCAAAAGAATATATAATAATTTTCAAAAAATCTACTCTTGAAATATTCTCCAAAAGAGCCTTCTCAACCTGAAAAGGCCCGACAAGCAGGATATCATTATGCATCATGGCAGCTGCAATCTGCCAGATGCCCAACCAGAACATAATGATTACAGATTTTTGAACAGAACTTTTCTGAAAAAGTTTGATTATTTCTTTGTAAGAATGACTATTTTTCACATCTCACCCCATGATTCAAACATCAATATAAAATAATGGATAGCTTCTTAATAAATAACTATAGTGATATCAGAATTCACGGAATATAGTAAAAATCATCTCCGGGAAGACTACCGCCTATGGATGATGAATCCTGCTCAAATAATACCTCCAAATATCCTGAAAGCGCCCGTTTCATATCTTCTCCGTCTATATATGTAATATTACAGTATGGCATTGCTTTCATTGCTACAGGCGCTTTTTCAATGATACCATAGCCTGCAACAAGTTCCGCTGCATCTTCAACATTATCGTTTGCATAAGCCGCACTGGCTTTATGTTCTTTCAAAAATTCTTCTACCGCTTCAGGATTTTCCTGTAAAAAATCATTTCTGGCAACAGTAACACCTGTCACAAGACTGCTGCCTCCTTCGCCTTGCAACGCTGTCCACTCTGCCGTCATATCAATCACAATCGACAACGCTTCATTCTGTATACAGGCTGCCGTCACGAAAGGCTGCGGTAACACGCCCACTTCATCAGGATTCTCCGCAAGTACTGCTGCCACTTCTGTTGCCTCCGATTTATATTCCAGGATTACATCATCGGTTGTCAGTCCGTTTTCAGTTAAAAGATACTGCAATACATAATCCGGTGTTGTTCCTTTTCCCGTAAGATAAACAGTCCTGCCATTCAAATCCTCCATAGACTTAATTGACGTATCGCCTGATACCATATAAAGGACTCCCAGCGTATTAATATCAATAACCGAAACCCCGCCTTCGGTTTTACTATATAAAACGCTTGCCACATTAGAAGGCACAAGCACAATGTCCAAGTCTCCCGAAACCATCTTAGGAAGCAGTTCATCAGCTGCCGCCACCATTGTAAAGGAATAATTGTTTACAGCCTCGCCTTTTTCTGACCGATTCATTAAATAAACAAGTCCCATAGAAGTCGGTCCCTTCAATGAACCAATACGGATTTCCACCGTTTCCTGTTCCTTCTCATTAGTTTCGACTGCATTTGCGCACCCTATTAAAGAAGCAGTGCAAAGCGCAATACTCATCATTACCGCTAATATTTTTCTTTTCATACCAGTTCCTTCTTTCTTTATTCTTCTCGCTGTTCGCAACTCGCAGCGTTGCTGCTCGTTTTCGCGACGCTCGTCAAATGCTCGCTCAAGCAAGCTTGGCTCGCACTTTCCTCGCTGTTCGCGAAAAAAAAAGCACACCTGAATAAGGCGCACCGATATATGAATCTATGAGTGGCCTTTCCTCTCAGAACAAATCTTTGAGCGTCAGAATTTATGCTGCGATTCTCCATCAGGACGAACCTTTTGGATTATCATAACGAAAAAATTTTACCATATGTTTTTCAAAAAAACAACCCGCCTGTTTCCAAGCGGGTCGTTCTCATTTTCTCTTAGAATTAAGAGAGCGTTATTTCATTTGCTCTTCCTGCTTCTTAATCATTCTACGAACCATCTCACCACCGATGGAACCGGCTTCCTTAGATGTCAGGTCACCATTGTAACCTTCTTTAAGGTTTACACCTAATTCAGAAGCAACCTCTGTTTTAAAACGATCCATAGCTGCTTTAGCTTCAGGAACTTCAACTCTATTAGTTTTGTTACTTGCCATTTCTTTTCACCTCCGAAAATACATTCATCTTTTATCTATATTTGAGATAAGCGATTGTCACACCGCTTATCCCAGAAAAAATGATATTAATCCGAAACCGAATTACGTTATCTGTTTAAGCGTGCTTATATCACTTATCTTGATGTTAGTATGAACGGATTGCAAAAAAATATTTTGGTAAGTTTTACAAATTAAAAACGAGTTTTTCTTTCATTGAACTGACAGCTTCCTCACCTTTCAGCTGCCCTAAAATAGCAAGCCCGAAAGGAATGGCCGTTCCCATACCGCGGCTCGTAATTACTTTTCCCGAAACGACAGCCGGAGAATTTTTTACATCAGCTCCCTCTAAGTGGCTTTCAAATGCCGGATTAGAACATGCCTCTTTGCCTTTAAGTATGCCCCTGTGTCCAAAGATGCTTGGAGCTGCACAAATTGCAGCAACATATTTTCCGTCTGCATAAAAAGCGTCTACTTGTTTCATTAATGGCTCAAAAGCTTCCAGATTCTTCGTTCCCGGCATTCCTCCAGGCAGAACAAGCATATCAGCCTGTCCGAAATCCACCTCTTCAAATAGTTTATCCATTTCTACCGTAATCTTGTGCGAACCGGTCACTTTTTTATCCCCTGTAATAGAAACCATATCCACATCAATTTCAGCTCTGCGCAGGATATCCACTACGGTTAGTGCTTCGATTTCCTCAAATCCCGGCGCAAAAAAAACGCATACTTTGCTCATTTTAATTCTCCCTCTTCTTTCTCATCACATTCCTAAATATAAACAATATATCAGAGTTGCTGCATACTTACATTTTAATCTACTTTCGGTTTATGTTCAATAATAGATTGGAAATAAAATCAATCGTCAGATAGGTTAAAATATGATAAAATATCTATAATAATTCCAAACCAGAAAGGAACCACCATGGAAATCGAACGTAAATTCACAGTAAAATCCCTGCCCGAACACTTAGAACAATATCCTTTTCATCATATAGAACAGGCATATCTTAATACTGACCCTGTTATCAGAATCAGGAAACAGGATGATTCTTATTATCTTACTTATAAAGGAAAAGGGCTGATGGCAAGGGAAGAATACAATCTTCCTCTAAATGAACATTCTTACTATCATCTTAAAGAGAAAGCTGACGGCAACGTCATATCCAAAAAACGCTATCTGATTCCTATTGACCGTCCAGAATTTAAATCAGACTATGAAGCTTCTATTGACCATATCGGTCTGAAAATAGAGCTTGATATTTTTGATGCGCCATTTGAAAATCTCATCATCGCTGAAGTTGAATTTCCCGATCAGGATATGGCGAACGCATTCATTCCTGTTGACTGGTTTTCAGAGGATGTTACTAATAATCCTGAATATCATAACTCCAACCTGAGCAGAAAGAAAGTATAGAATATATTGAATCGACAGCCACTTTGCTTAAATATATTTGCATACCTTTAAACAAAATGACTGTCTATATAATCCAAATAGGGTTTTCTGTTTACTTGTTCCGGATTAGCCTTATACCAGTCAAACGACTCCTTCAAACCGTCAATAAGAGGTTTCGTGTAAGGCATCAGCTCATTCTGCATTGATACATCAAGACAATACTCATAATCAAGAAAGCTAAAGTATTTTCTTTGCTCAATGTCATCGTATACATTTACAAACTCAGGCTGCCTTCCTGCAATGCGATAGCAAAGTGAAACCCACTCGTAAACGGAAATCATATCCTTATTGCCTACATTAAAAATATGCTCCGAAGGCTTATCTTTTAAAATAATATCAATAAATCTGCATAAATCATCGATATGGAAAAACTGCAATTTCATGCTGCCGCCTTTTGGCAGATAAAATTTTCTGTCTGCCATGGCGCACTCAAAGACAAAGGCTTCTCTATATACATTATTCATCTGTCCGTATAAATACGGCGGTCTGAGAATATATGCACCGGGATTTCTTTTCATAAGAGTCTCTTCTGCTTCAATTTTATTAAGTCCATATTTTCCCCAGTACTTGTTTTCAGCTAATTTCATCCCCTCTTTAAAAGGCTGCGGATGATATTCAGGATAAACGGCGCTTGAACTGATTAATATGTAGTCTTCATAACTGTCCAATGCGTCAAGTAATAACCTGACATCTTCAGAAGTGTAAGCAGTATCAATAACAGCATCAAAGTGAATTTTACTTAAGGTATCGCCGATATTATGTCTGTCTGCCTGCATGAGCTTAACTCCGGCAGATTGTGTCCTGCTATTTCTGTTGAGCACATACACATCATAGCCTTTTGCAACATAATACTCAGCAATATACCTGCTTACAAATACAGTACCGCCCGTTACTAATATCTTTTTCACATTTTTCTCCCATAAAAAATCGAGTGCCAGCGCACTCGATTCCGAGAATGCTTCGCATTCTCATTGAAATGATTTATGCTGCGGCATAATTTCCTATAATATAATTAACGGCTATTGCAATTATCAAATTCTTCCATAGAGTTTCGTCATATTTTTAATACGCAGTGCAAGCTCTTCGTCAAACGCGTCCGGAAGCATTCTCCACTTCCAGTTCAGACCCAGCGTAGACGGTATATTTATTCTTGCTTCCGCGCCAAGTCCGAGATAGTCCTGCATAGGAATAATACATGTATCGGATACGCTGGCCATTGCGGCTCTGATAAATTCCCACTGAATGTCCTTATTATTACGGATATTCAAATATCTTTTTGCAAAAGCTTTATCATGTCTGTTTAAAGACTTTAACCATCCAAGCACGGTATCATTATCGTGCGTTCCGGTATAAACCACACTGTTAGCCGTATAGTTATGCGGCAGATAATCGCTTTCTTCTCTGGAATCAAAGGCAAACTGCAATATCTTCATTCCCGGATATCCGGTCTTTTTCACAAGCTGCAATACCGACTTAGTCAAAAAACCTAAATCTTCCGCAATGACAGCTTTTTTCCCAAGCTTCTCTTTCATCGTCTTAAAGATATCATATCCCGGTCCTTTCTCCCAATGACCGAATTCCGCCGTCTCGTCTCCATATGGAATCGAATAATACTCATCAAACCCCCTGAAATGGTCAATTCTTACGACATCATACAATTGATAACAATAAGCTATCCGTTTCATCCACCAATCGTAATCTGTCTTCTTATGATAATCCCAGCGGTATAAAGGATTGCCCCAGAGCTGTCCTGTAGCGGAAAATGAATCAGGCGGACAGCCGGCAACGGCAACCGGCACACAGTCTTCATCCAGTTGGAAAAGTTCCGGATTCGCCCATGTATCGGCGCTGTCAAACGCTACGTAAATCGGAATATCCCCGATAATCTGAATTTTCTTTTCATTTGCGTATTTCTTTAACGCAGTCCACTGCTTAGCGAACATAAACTGCTGGAACTGGTAAAAGACAATTTCCGACTTATACTCTTCCCTGTATTTCGCAAGCGCATCCTTTTTACGGAGCTTTATATCTTCATCCCACTCTATCCAGCTTACGCCGTCAAATGAATTCTTAACCGCCATATAAAGCGCATAATCATCCAGCCAATAGCTGTTTTTATCTATAAAATCCAAAAATTGTTCATCTTTTTCTATGTTGCTGTTCTCAAAAGCAGTCCTAAGCACTTTGAATCGGGACAGATATATCTTCTCGTAATCAATATACTCTGCATTGTCCCCAAAGTCATACTTATCGCAGTCTTTCTTCGTCAGGTATCCATCATCTATCAATGTTTCCAAATCAATATAATAAGGGTTTCCTGCAAAAGTGGAAAAAGACTGATACGGAGAATCACCGTAACCTGTCGGACCAAGCGGCAATATCTGCCAGTAGGTCTGTCCCGCCTGCGCCAATAAATCTATAAATTCATATGCCTGTTTGGAAAAGGTTCCAATCCCATATTTTGACGGAATACTTGAAACTGGTAATAAAACGCCGCTTTTTCTCATTACTATATACCCCCTGAATATCATATATATTGACTATTATTCTACTATTTTTTTGCATCATGCGCAAGTATGCCAATAGCTTTCACTAACAGTAAATCACAGATAAAGTATGTTCTTATAAAAGCGATATCATGTCCTTAACTGATTTATAAATTAAGTCCGGCATAACCTTTGATTTCCCCACATCTTCAAGTGTCGCTTCTCCGCTTAGAACCAGAATGCTGGTCAATCCATTATTTTTACCTGCCGCGATATCGGTATAGAGCCTGTCTCCAACCATAGCCGTCTGCGCTTTTGCCACACCGGTTCTTTCTGCCATATAGTCTACAATGTCACTATTTGGCTTACCGATAATCCTATCCGGATAGCGGAATGCCGAAGCATGGATAAAAGCATGTATAGCACCCACATCAGGAATGAAACCCGTCTCTGTAGGACAGTTATAATCCGGATGCGTTGCAAGATACGGCAGTCCTTCTCTTACGAAATCACAGACTTTGCACATTTTTTTATAATCCAGAGAAGTATCAAATGCAGTCACAACGACGTCTGGCACTGTATCTTCAAGTACAATGCCTGCCTGCTCAAATTCTTCACATAAAAGCGGATTTCCCAACAGAAAGACTTTTTTCCCCTGATAATGCTGTTTAAGATAATAGATTGTTGCCTGCCCTGAGGTAATAATCTTATCTTCTTCTGTCTCCCATCCCATTCTATGCAGCTTTTCCACATAAACTGCAGAATTTTTTGAAGAATTATTCGTCAAAAAAACATAGCTTCTTCCCGAATCCTCTATTTTTTTCAAAAAATCCTTAGCTCCATCTATCCACTGTTCCCCAAGATAGATAGTTCCATCCATATCCAATGCAAAACAACGGATATTTTCAATAATCAGTTTTTCGCTCTGATTATGTGTAAGAATGATATCGCCCATACTCTTCCTTTCTCCCAAGTCCGGCTCATAAGTTGAGTTGATGCCTGGTCTGACTTTTTTAGTATAATAAGTATTTACTTTTCATGCAACTGTTTTATTGGGCAAAGCTTGAATCGGCTCTTGAATCGTGTTTTGCGATATGATACTATAACAATAACTAAAAAGCGCAGGCTCAGCATACCAAAAAAATTTAGAGAGGAGCAGCACTGCAATATGAAAGAAAAACTCTATACAATTCCATTAAATGATGCTATAAATGCGGAAGATGAATGTCCGTTCTGTTACATAGAAAGAAATGTTGAACAGGATTTGCTGGATTTCACATTAGGTTCAGGTTCTTCCTATATGGAAAGTGATGTTCGTGAAGCAACAGATAAGGCGGGCTTCTGCAGAATGCATTTTAAGAAAATGTTTGATTACGGTAACACTCTTGGAAATGCATGGATTTTGAAGACGCACTATATCAAGATGAATCGTGAGATGCGTGAGCTGTTCAAGAATTATAAACCCGGCAAACTTTCCTTAAAGGATAAATTCAAGAAGCAGACCGAACGCACTAACCCAATCGGAATCTGGGTAGCAGAAAAGGAAAAATCCTGTTATATATGCAATCGCTTCCGTGACACATATGAGCGCTATCTTGATACTTTCTTCGTGATGTACAACAAGGACGAAGAATTTCGGAATAAAATAAAAAACAGCAAAGGATTCTGCCTTCATCATTTCGGCGATTTATGTGAGGCTTCCGAAAGCCGTTTAAGCGATAAAGAAAAAAGCGAATTCTTCGAAATGATTTTCAAGCTGATGGAAACAAACATGGAAAGGCTCGCCGAAGATGTATCATGGCTGGTCGATAAATTCGACTACCGCAACAAGGACGCCGACTGGAAGAACTCAAAAGACGCCATTCAGCGCGGTATGCAGAAATTAAAAGG
>CAMWWS010000042.1 GCA_947178085.1 uncultured Lachnospiraceae bacterium
GTGCTGAAACATCAATACCCGTTCTGCCCAAAACATTCTGGAACTTTTTCCGGAATGACTGAATGCCGATACTAATCTTTGTCACTCCGGCGTCTTTCAAAGAATGCAGAACAGATGGAACTACATTATCAGGGTGTAACTCTACGCCGATACCCTCGGTGATGATAAAATGCTCTTGAATAGCGTCAATAATTTCTCCAAGCCGCTCAGCAGCGAGAGCAGGTGTGCCACCGCCAAAGTACAGGCTTGTAGCAGTTTTTTTACCGCTGTGCTGACTGCCTACAAGATGAATTTCCCGAAGCAGAGCATCTATGTACCTATCACATAATTCTTTAGAATATCTGACCTTACAGTATGGACAGAAATTACAGATACTTTTACAAAACGGAATATGCACATACAGTCCCAAATTATCACAGCAGGAAAAAGACAGTTGCCGGTCGTATTCGTTTTTGAATATGAATGGTTTGGTTGAACGTGTCAGCCACATTCTCGTAAGGTTTGTTATAGTGCTCATGTTACTCCTAAATATATTTCAGATATGTTCTTAACATCTCAAGAATAATTTTTGGGTTTCCCTGGAATAAAAGGGTGTATTCAGCGACAAAGAAGTAGCCGCACTTATCACAAAGTCCGGGCACTTCAATACAGCGTCCACAGGTTGATACTTTTCCGTTTTCTATGACTACGCACTGGTAACATGGTGTGGGAAAGCTATTGTTAATCAGGTACGGAAATGCACTCTTTAGATTGAATACAGGCGCGCCTTCCTTCATCATTTTTGCAATGATTCCACAGCATTTCGCTTTTTCCTCTTTGGAAAGCGCTAATTCCTTTGTGTCCGGATATGGTGTGTGGAAATTGAATGATACCGCCCGCACGTTTTTGGTATCACGGGCAGCTATACAGACGTCACTGACAGCATCTTTGTTGATTTGGTTAATCGCCATGTAGAAACAGATATTGTCTGACGTTGCGTTTTTGATATTTTCCATGATGGTGTCGTATGTATCGCCGCGGATTGCGTTGTGGCGATCTCTGTCGCCATCCAGACTTAGCAAAATTAAGTCCGCTTCCGGCAAATCAATTGGGAATGTACCATTGGTGACTACATTGACAATCAGAAATCCCATTTTTTTGGCTTCTATAACCAAATCCCGAATGGTACGATCTCCATCACGCCACAGGAAGGTTTCTCCGCCGCAGAAGAATAGTATGCGAACCCCCATAGCATAAAGCAGACGCATCTCATTTTGGATTTGCGTATAAGGTTGGACAACTGCTGTAATGTTATTGACTGAACAGTGCCTGCATTTTAAGTTGCACTTGTCAGTGACAATAACTGTTCCAAGTATTGGTTCCTTTTTTCTGAATAAAATTGTTTTGATACCAAAAGAGGCAAAATGTATAAATGAGGAAATTTTCATAGTATCTTCAGTCATCCTTCTTTAGTGTGGTTATGATAGGAAAATCGTCTGCAACTTAATTACAAAATTAGTTTATAATATTTTTACGAATACTTCAACTATTTACAATATAAGTGTAATAAGAGGAAAATTATTTATGATATTGAAATTTATGAAATTAGGTTTTAAAATTAAGTAGATTATGATAAGTAAGAGCAGAATACTGCGGTATTATTCAGAGATATTGGATTTATTATATTAGTATTAATAAATACTGAATATAAGTAATATAGATGGGAGTCAATATGAAGAACGAATTGTTTGAAATTTATGAAAGAAATTTTCCCTCTATTATTAGAGCAAAGGAAACGGTTTTGAATATTTTAAATAATGCAGACAACATCATTATTGAGCATAGAGATGAGCATAATGCATTAATCGGTGTATCTGTCATAAATCAGAATACGATACTTTTATTATGTGTTGATGAGCAGCACAGGAATAAAGGTATAGGAAGCCGATTGCTAAAAGATTCTGAAGAAGTTATCAAGGATAAAGGATATGACAGGATTGTCATTGGGGAAGGCTTTGATTATATTACGCCCGGAGTGCCTACTGCCAGGCACTATTTCAAGACGGAAAACGTGGATTTAGATTGTAATATTGATGATAAAGCTGCCGATTTTTTTGAAAAAAGAGGTTATGCGCATTTAAGGAATTGTGATTTCTTTGATATGAAGTTTGATTTAAGCGAATTTAACATCGAAGAGTATAATGTAGGTGATAACATAGATGGTATTACATATAAATGGGCGGTATTAGATGAGCTGAGAGGTATATGCTCATGCACAGATGATGCCTGTCAGGAATTTACACAATTTTATCAGTGGGAAAAGCTATATGATACAGGCAATGACTCAAGGGTTTTAATTGCGGTCATGAATGATGAGGTAGTAGGTACTTTGATTGTCGGAGTTGAAGACAGCGAAAAAAATATAGGCAGTATCGGCTGTACAACAGTCAGACCTGCCTATAATGGTCGTCATATTGCAGTTAATCTTGCTACGATCGGAACAAGGTATTTGAGAGATATCGGAATGAAAGAAGCTTTTCTTAGCTATACCTATACCGGATTGGATCACTTATATGGATATGCCGGATATAAAATATGCGTTTATTATATGATGGCGGAGAAGAGTATTGGCGGTATTTAGAAGCCTTCTCCATTCACTTTCTGCGCAATAAGCGTATCCATACAATGTTTATGCGGCGTACCGCCGCTGTTGCAGTCAAATACATCTTCGGTACATAAATGAAAAAGCCAATCGTGATAATATCCGAATAACTCTCCTGAATGCCAGGGGTGTCTTTTATCTTCATCTCTTGTGCTATCAGGAGCCCGGTTTATAAAGGGTTTTCTGACAAACACATTCATAGCGTTTATACCGTTATTTGAGGTATGAGCTTTCAAACTGTTGCAGACATCTTCTCTTTGATTAGGCGGGATAAAGTGGAACACTCCGCTGCTGAATATAATATCATATTCGCTGTCGGGACGATAATCAAAAATATCCGCTCTGAAAAAATTTACTTCTACTCTATTGTGCTCAGCAAGCTTTTTTGCCTTTTCAATTCCTGATTCAGACACATCGAATGCAGTTACCGCATAGCCGCATTTTGCAAAGAAAACAGCGTCTTTGCCTTCGCCGCAGCCTATATCCAATACGCGGTACGGCTTTACGGGCGGGAGAATTTTCATGATATCATAGCAGATACGGTTAGGCATGAGCCCCCAATAATATCCTTCGGTATTGTATCTGTTGTCATAATCGGCCGCTACTCCGCGATAGCCGAGCAGTGCATCAACAGTTGTGTTAAGCGCTGCCGCCAGCTTCGGAAGCATGGTTACATCGGGAAATGTCGTTCCGTTTTCCCACTTTGATATTGCCTGAAAAGAAATATTAAGCGATTTTGCAAGCTGATTCTGGGTAAGCCCGAGTTCCTTACGACGTTTACTTATTACTTCTCCTGTTTTCATGTTGTCCATTTGCAACGTCATCCTTTCTCATTTACTGAACACAGCGCTGTGATACCTTTATATTAATATAGTAAAGCGTACATAGCAATAACGTAAGAAGGGAATCGGGGATAATGATTCAACCGGCGGTTGAGGAAGCGATAAATAAACCTAAGTTGAATATGTAGCAAACGGCTTTTTCAGTTGACATAGACAGTAAATGTGTTAAAATAAGTACAAAGCATATCACTTTCTAGATTATTAAATCAAATCAAACATTCTATGGTTTTCAGAAAATCTATGCTTTTATTCCATTAATTTATTATAATAAAGGCAGGAGATTTTCAAACTTATAATATAGTTTTTTCTCCTGTGGAACAGGAGGAAACATGAACTTTATTTCTTTGAAAAATGATTATGCGTTCCGGGAACTGTTTACCCATGAGAATGTCCGAAAACAGTTTATCAGCGACGTACTTGGTATTCGTATGGAACATATAAAATCCGTAAGGTTGACAACGCCTTTTTTGTGGAAACGCTACCGTATGCAAAAGATGGGAATCATGGATTTGGCACTGGATATTAAGCTCTCGGAAGAAGCTAAAGCAGGAATTGAAATGCAGGTGCGGGTTCAGAAGAACTGGACCAAGAGGACATTGTTTTATCTGGCGAAAATGTATACGGACGATTTGAGGACAGGTCAGGATTACGGAAAACTGCGCAAATGTATCAGTATAAGCATACTGGATTTTAATCTGGTGGACAGTGATAAATATCATACGATATACAGACTACGTGATGAAAATGGAAAAGACCTGACGGACTTGTTTGAAGTACATATCATAGAGCTAAGAAAAAAACTCCACGGAACTGAATTAGTTAACGACTGGATACGACTATTCAATGCGGAAAGTGAGGAAGATTTAAAAATGATTAAGTCAAAAAGTACAGGAATCATTGAAGCAATCAAGGAGCTGAGAACGATGAGTCTTGGTAAAACATTGCGATATATGCATGAAGAACATTTGAAAGCGGTAAGAGATCGCAGGGCAGAGGATGAATACGTACGGGATATTGGAAAGGCAGAGGGAAAGATAGAAGGAAAAATAGAAGGAAAAGCAGAAGCTGTTGTACAACTTTTGAAAGATATGGGAGATGTTTCCGATGAACTATCAGAGAAAATTATGGGAGAAAAAGACCTTGATACCCTTAACCGCTGGCTGAAAACTGCTGCAAAAGTAGAGAGTATACAACAGTTTGAGGAAAGTATGGAAAGCTGACATCTTAAGATATGGGAGAAAATGGAATGAGAAAAAATGAGTTGAAAGAAAACGGGATGAGGAAAAGACAGGTAGGGAATTATTTAAAGGAGTATCCCCATGTTTATGAGGCGTTTAGAAAGGAGATCTTTGTAAAAAATATTACTATGGGGTGTTTGATTGGTTCTTCGGCAGTGGTGTTATTTGCTGCTTTTACTATTGCTTTGCTTACAATGCTTGCTGGAGGCGACTTCATGTTTGTTTGTATGGTTGATGCTATATTGTTGGCTTTCCCGGTCATTTGCATCTTTGTTTTGCTCGAAGAGTCGGGGAGAAACGAGCTGATAAGTCTGGAGGAGCTGGAGCTTATGGAGAAGGACTTGGCATGGGAAAAAGAAAAGGTCGGTAACTGGGGGTACAGTACGAAGGAGTCTGTTATTATTGGCTTCTACCGTATCCCAAGGAAAGGACTGAATGCTGTATATCAGGGGAAGTCCTTTTGTCGTATCGGTAGATACAGAGGACAGGAATATGAATTAGAGTTTTATTATGAGGATGGAACTCATCTTTCAGCATGGCTGCGGAAAGATTCTGAGGCTTCGGATGAGAAGAATTTTGTACAACTGATTCGTAAATATGACGATAGTATCAAAATCTATAGATATCAGAAAATGTGTTCATATATGGGGGCAAACGGAATGCACTATCCTTTTGAAAGGCTTAAAGCTGAGGTACCTTTTGTGAGGAAAGAACTGATTGATGAATTGAATACACTGTGTAATGGAAATTCTTTCTGGAAATTGGAAGCCAAAAGCGAGAACGAACATAGTGATAATAAGGAAGTGGAACTAACACTGCGCGGCACTGTACTGACATGGCTGATATATATTGCAGGGATTTGCTTGTGGATCTGTATTTTCTTATTGTTCTACTTCATACCGATTCAACCCGAAGTAATCCGGAAAATTTGGCATAATTGTTCGGAAGCCGGAGGACTCGTTTATTTATTAGTGCCATTCCTTGTTTTGTGTGGAGCCGAATTGTGCTGGTATTTATGCTTTTTCAAAAAAGCACGTAAGATAACAGATAATGCCACAGTTATTTTATACAAAGGTACTTTCTGAGGAAATAGAGTGAAAATAGTAAATATAAATTTGGAGACGTAATTAGTATGCTAAAGAAACTGGAAAAGAAAGATTTTGACAAATATGTAGAATTTGCTTATGAACTTGCGTTGGATATGACTAAATCAGGTTATCCTACATATGCTGACGGAATAAAGACAAAGAATGATTTTATTACCCGTGAGAGCAAGGCATTTTCCCGCAATGGTGAAGAAATCCTGCTCTTTGAGCGAGATGGCAAAGTGACCGGATGGATACACTATTATCACCTGCTGGATGACCACTATCTGGGTACCACCTCGTTTTGCGTGGCTGAAGGAATGCGTGAGGCTGTTACCGAGTTTACAGTATTTGCGCGTGAGCATTTTCCCGGCAGTGACTTGTATCTGGGATTTCCCAAAGAGAATACTGAAGCGGTTGAGGCTCTTAATGCCTGTGGGTTTGAGTGTATTGAGGAAAGCTATAACAATGTCATGAATTTTGAACAATATATACAACAGCCCGAAAGTGCAGATGTTATTCCTATTACAAGGGAGAATTTTCAGCTTTTTGCTGATATTCATTCACAATACGATGATGATATGTATTGGACCTCGCAAAGAATCCTAAATGCGATTGACGGCTGGAGAATTTTTGTCTTTCTGCGAGAAGGGAAAGCCGCAGGAGCAATATATTCCAGAATTTTTGAAGACAAAACTATGTCGGAAATCTTTGGCGTGGACTTCCCTGATGGTATCTATGACGGCAAGGTGTACAGAGAACTGCTGACAGCGGCGTTAAACGATGAAAAACGCAGGGGTACGAAGCACATGGTTTTCTTCTGTGATGAGGAATCGCAGTCCGATGCGCTTGCCTGTGGTTTTCATTGTGTAGGCGAATATGTATGCTTTCAAAAGAAACTGTGAATATAATATGAGGCTGAATGGCGAAAAGGGGTAAAGCCATTTCAACCGGAATGCAGGAGATAATAAGATGGAAAAAACCGATATGAGGAAAAGGCGGGTAGGGAATTATTTGAAGGCGTATCCCCATGTTTATGAGGTATTTCAAAGGGCAATAAGCATGCAGAATATTGGCATGGTGCTTTTTATCATTCATTTGGCAGTTTTTACTTTTGGTACTTTGTTTTTTTGGCTGATTGAAGAAAACGATTGGTGCGGGCTTTTGGGTATGATATTGTATATTTCTGTATTTGTTGCTGCCTTTTACTTAACTCATGTTTGGTTGAAAACCGGAGTGATAAGTCTGGAAGAACTGGAACTGATGGAGAAAGATTTAGCAGGGGAAAAGGAATTAGTAATGAACTGGGGATATAGTACGGATGAGTCTTTTATCATTGGTTTCCACCGTATTCCCAGAAAGGGACTGAATAGTGTATATATGGGGTATAGAATTCAGGAGGGGTGTAGGTACTACAGCGATGGAGTACATATGTATTACTGCGAATTGGTATTTTATTATGATGATGGTACCTACATTTCAGCGGAATTGTTGAGGGTACCGAGGGATTCAGATGAAAAGGACTTAATGCAGCTAATCCACAGATATGACGATAGTGTCAAAATCTATAGACACAAAAATATGAATGAAAATATGCCATTGTTTTGTCCTTTTAAAAAGCTTAGGGCTGAGGTACCATCTGTGAGAAAAGAAACTGTGGATAAATTAGACATATTGAGCAACGGAAACCGTTTCTGGCGGATGAGAGCAAACAGCAGGGACAAGTGGGACGGAAACAAGGAAGTGGAATTAAAGCTATATGGTACGACACTGACATGGCTGGTTTACTTTGTGTGGTTATGTTTGTCGGTTTACTTATTTTTTTATATAGGTGTCCTGTCGGAAGCGGCAGCATTGCTTGTTCCGGTAATAGCCGGGGTATTCTATTACCTGTTTTTTGTCATAAACGCAGGGAAGATAACAGATAAAGCTATAGATATTTTTTATAGAGATTTATGCCGCAATTCAGATGAGTAGAAGTTGACAATGAGAAAAATATGTTAAAATAAGTACAAAGAATATCAATTTATAGATTATTATATCAAATCAAACATTCTATTGTTTTCAGAAAATCTATGCTTTTATTCCATTAATTTATCATAATAAAAGCAGGAGATTTTCAAACGTGTAATACATCGTTTTTCTCCTGCGGAACAGGGGGAAACATGAACTTTATTTCTTTGAAAGATGATTATGTGTTTAGGGAGCTGTTTACCCATGAAAATATCAGAAAGCAGTTTATCAGCGATGTGCTTGGCATTCGTATGGAGCATATAAAATTCGAAAAGTTGGCAACACCTTTTTTATGAAAACGTTACCGAATGCAAAAGCTTGGAATCATGGATTTGGTACTGGACATTAAACTGGCGGAAGATGCCAAAGCAGGAATCGAAATGCAGGTGAGAGTGCATAAGAACTGGACCAAGAGGACTTTGTTCTATCTGGCTAAAATGTATACAGACTGCGTGATAAAAATGGAAAAGACCTGACAGACCTGTTCGAAATACATATCATAGAATTAGGTAAAAGCTCAATGGAGCGAAAGCAGTAAATGACTGGATACGTCTATTCAATGCATAAAGTGAGGAAAACCTCAAAATGATTAATTCATAAAGTGAAGGAATCATTGAAGCAATCAAGGAACCTCAAACTGCTGCAAAAGTAGAAAGTCTGCAGCAGTTTGAGGTAAGCATGGAAATCTGATAACTTAAGATACAGGAGAAAACATGATGGAAAAAAACGGTATGAGGAAAAGAGGGATAGGGATAGTGAATTATTCGAAGGCGTATCCCCATGTTTATGAGGCGTTTAAAAAGGAGATAAAGAGACAGTATACCGCTATTAAGGTTTTGATTATTTTGCTGATAGTTTGGGTTTCTTTTGATTTGACTTGTAGATTGTTTGGAGATGCTGATGTTAGTTTCATCTTTAATATCCTTGATGTCGTGTTTGCAGTGTTATTTATAAGCGCATTTTATGCGTTTTTTATACTTTTTTTGAAATCTGGGATGATAAATCTGGAAGAATTGGAGATGATGGAGAACGATTTAGCAGAGGGAAAGGATATGATACGGAACTACGGGTACAGCACTGAGAAGTCCTTTTCGATTGGTTTCCATCGTATTCCCAGAAAAGGACTGCACACGGTATATTTGGGGAAAGTTAGCTGTGGGCGTGGTTTTGGCCATGAATTGGTGTTTTATTATGAGGATGGAACCTTCATCAAAACAGGATTGCTTCCTTGGGAGTTTTACAATGAGCAAGATATTAAACAGTCTGGGGAGTTTTACAATGAGCAGGATATTAAACAGATGGTATGCAGATATGATGACAGTATTAAATTTTATAGGCATCAGATAAGAGATACAAGTGGCACATTGTTCGGCAGAAAGATTGATGCTGAGGTTCCATCTGTTAGAAAAGAAACTCTTGAGGAATTAAGCGCATTGAGCAACGGGAATCCATTTTGGCGGATGAGGGCAAAAAGCAGGGACAAATGGAATGGCTACAAGGAAGTGGAAATAGCATTGTGTGGCACAGCAATGACATATCTGCTCTATTTGGGGTGGATTTGTTTGTCAGTTTGTCTTTTTTTCTATATCGGTGTTCAATCGGAAACACTTGCGCTGCTTGTTCCATTAGTAGCTGGATTATGTTATTACCAGTTTTTTGTCAAAAGCGCCCGAAAGATAACAGGTAAAGCTATGGATATTTTTTACAGGGATTTTTTTCGATGAAAGCATAGAATAGTTAAGAGATTTGGCAAACTGACTCAGGATTAGCCGAGTTTCTTGCAGGCTGAAAACTGCTGCAAAATCAGAGAGCCTGCAGCAGTTTGAGAAAAGTATGGAAAACTGATAGCTTATTTCAAATCCTCAAATGCCTCCTCGGATGTTTAGTACTCAAAATATTCCGCTGCTTTGACAATGCTACATGCGTATATATTTCCGTAATATTAATAGAGCTATGTCCAAGCATTTCCTGAATATAGCGGATATCGACATCCTCTTCCAACAGACAGGTTGCAAACGTGTGACGGAACATGTGCGGAGTGATGTGCAAGTCAATATCTGCCAGAGAAGAGTATTTACGAATCATCCGCCTGACAGCCTGATCGGACAGAGCCTGTCCGGACTGATTTACGAAAAAGTATTTACAGCGCTCTATTTTTGCCTGATATTCCAGAGAGTATTCTTCCAAAATGCATTTAACATCCTGATTTCCAATCTGTATACGTCTTTCCTTAGAACCCTTTCCATATATCAGTATATTGCAATCGTTCAGATTGACGTTTTGGGCTTTTAGTGAGCAAAGCTCGGAAATCCTCATACCCGTTGCAAACAAAAGCTCTATGACCGCTGCGTCACGCAGGGCGTTTCGCTTTTGATAGGCGGTTTTTGCCAGTGAACGCTGTTTATAAATCGTGGATAAGAGCTGTTCCATAGTATGCAGCGGTATAGTTTTCGGTAGAATAACAGGTTCCCTGAATTTTATTTGTACCTTGTTGAATGGGTTGATGTCAATATAACTCTTATATTCCATGTATCGGAACAGCGCCTTTATAGATGCAAGTTTTCTTTTTACTGTCTTAGGTTTATATGTCTGATGTAAAGTCATAATATATTTCTCAAGAATATCTGGTGTTATGTCAGTTGCATTTTCCGAAGCTATATGTAAAGTGAATTGATTTAAGTCAATTCTATAAGCCTTCATAGTTTTGGCATCCAGCCGTTTCTGGTACCGGCAAAAGTCTAAGTAATTGTTAATGATTGTCTGTAAATTGTCCATGATGATGTCTCCTTTGTCTATCGCATTTTATTAAAGATATATTGTATACGGATTTGAGGAATACTGCTATCTGCAAATTATTGTTTATGAAAAAATTTCTTTTAACGATACGACAAGGGCATATAAAATATAATGGTGGGAGTATGATAGATTTTTTGATAATCTTATTGCATTTAAAGTAAAAATGTGTTTTCTATATAAAAAGGGGCATAACTGCTGTTTGCATTTTTCATTGATATTAAGGCAAATAAGAGAGTGAAGTGATTCAAAGAATGAAACAAAAAATATTGATTATCGATGATGACATGGATTTATGCAGACTGCTTAGAAACAATCTGGAGCAGGAAGGATACTATGTCTGTGTCTGCCATGACGGAATTACAGGGTTGAAAGAAGCGAAGAGTTCTGATTATCAGCTTGTGGTTTTGGATATCATGCTCCCGTTAAAAAACGGATATGAAGTATTGAGAGAAATCAGAGAAAACAGTTTTGTTCCTATTCTGATGCTGACAGCCAAAGACAGCGAAGGCGACAAGGTATCAGGATTAAGAATGGGAGCGGATGATTATTTGACAAAGCCGTTTTCCAATAGTGAATTTCTTGCGCGCGTATCGTCTCTCTTAAGGAGATATACGGTTTTTAATGCAGCAAATATTTCTGACAACAATGTCATAATTGGAAGAATGTCAATTGATAAATCCGGGCGTGAAGTCCGCAAAGATAGCTTCTTAATCGACCTTACGGCGAAAGAATTTGATTTACTCTTGTTTTTTGCAGAAAATAAGGGACAGGTCTTTACCAAAAGGCAGATTTATCATGCCGTATGGAATGACGAATATGCATTCGACGATAATAATATTATGGTTCATATTCGCAGATTAAGGAAAAAGATTGAGGATGACCCCGAAAATCCAAAATACATTTTAACAGTATGGGGCGTAGGATATAAGTTTGGCGGTGATACGGAATGATAGTACTGATTATAATCTTGATTTTAGTCTGCATTGGAGAATTATATTATATTCTCCATACCCGTAAACAGTTGTCAGAATGGCTGGATTTTTTAAAAAGCGTGCATGAAACGCCTGAAAGGAATTTTTTTGTTAAGGGAAATGATATTCTTGCGGATATTAATTTTGAGTTAAATGCTATTCTGGAAGAAAGACGCGAGCAGTTTGTAAAATTGCAAAGAGCCGAAAAAGCCAATCAACAATTACTGACAGACCTGTCACATGATGTAAGAACGCCGCTGGCGTCATTAGTAGGATATTTAGAGTCATTGGATTCACAGACTGCAAAGGAAAAGGAAGAATATATTCGCGTGGCTTATAGGAAGGCACTGGATTTGCAGGAACTTATTGATATGCTTTTCCAGTGGTTTAAATTAACTTCTCATGAACAGCTATATCAGATGAACGTCTATGACATTAATGAATTGACCAGAGAAATCATTATTGAACATATCCCTGCGCTTGAAAAGAAGCAAGTTTCTCTTTCTGTAAATATTCCTGACGACGAATGGTTTATAAAAATTGACAGAATGGCATATGCGAGAATTATAAACAATCTATTGAGCAATGCGGTGAAACACGGAAAATGTTCTCTGATAGAAATTGACATTTCAAAAAACAACGACAGTGTGTTGATTTCTATATCAAATAACGGAATTGCTATTCCTGATAAAGATCTTCCGTTTATTTTCGAACGTCTGTATAAATGTGATTCCTCCCGCACTGAAAACGGAAATGGGCTGGGACTGGCAATTGTCAGAGAGCTTACACATGCGATGTCCGGTGAAATAACCGTTCAAAGTATTCAGGGAGGAATGACCACATTCTATTTAAC
>CAMWWS010000043.1 GCA_947178085.1 uncultured Lachnospiraceae bacterium
GTGGACTGCAGTGGAAGAGCTTAGTAAGAACCCTACTCTTGCAGTAAACCAGAAATTATTCGTGACGCGGGATTATGAGTTTATTACAAGAGCAACGGCAGTATATGACAGTCTGTGCGATTATCAGAATAATATGAATGAGCTTGTTAAGACGGATGTAGATACAATTAACGGGTATGCTCAGGAGATTGAGAAGCTGAATAAGCAGATTACCAGAATAGAGGGCGGCGTAGAGCATGCCAATGACTTGAGGGACCGTAGAAACTACATATTGGATGAACTTTCCAAATTTGGTGATGTATCTTATGCGGAAAATATAGACGGTTGTGTCAGTGTTAAGTTCGAAGGCGTGGATTTGGTAAAAGGAGGCCTTGTAAATCATATGTCTCTCTATACGGACCCGTTTACCGGATTCCATACTCCATATTGGGAGATGTTCGCAAATTATGCTTTTGATGAGTTTGGCAATAAGTATCTGCCGGCGGAAAGTCTGGAATCTGCCAGAGTATTCGACTTAAAGATGACGATATCATCTGAGTTTAATACGGATATCGGCTCGCTCAAAAGTATTCTTTTAGCAAGAGGCGATCATCATGCTACGGCTCAGGAACTTAAGGACATCAACCCTGATGGAAAATATGAAGAGGGCTGGTATGATATAAATATTTCACAGTCCATCATTATGAATATAGAAGCGGAATTTGACCAGTTGATTAATTCTGTAGTTACTAAGATTAACAGCATTCTGAAGGATGCGGCTGAAGCAGAGTCCAAGGTATATCCTGATTCTACTTATCTGCGGGATAAGAACGGAGAACCTTTTAAACTGTTTGAGCAGATTATCGAAAGTGATAAGAGCTATACTCTTCCGGATGGCACTGTAGTAGAGTGCGGATGGAATGTGGGTAATATACAGATAAATATGGACTTAAGACAGAATCCTACCTTGCTGAAATTCAGGCTTCATGACAGCTCTGAAGATAATGCAACCATGGAGAAGCTTAAGACCGCGTTTGAGGAAAGTATCTATACCCTGAATCCAAATGTTCAGACACCGGTATGTTTCGTTGATTATTATAAGAATCTGGTTGCACAGGTTGCGAACTCTGGCTCTGTATTTGCAGATATCATGGAGAGTCAGACGATTACGACGGATTCACTGTTCAACTCCAGAGAGCAGGTCATAGGAGTTTCCTCTGATGAAGAATTGACCAATATGATTATGTACCAGAATGCATACAATGCTTCAAGCCGATATATCAATGTTATCAGTGAGATGCTTGAGCACGTACTTACAGCGCTTGGAAGATAATAATGTGAAAAATATATTTTTCACATGCAAAAAATAAATTTTTCACATGCGAATTTTAGATTACGAGGTGATAATATGCCATCTACATTTTTTGGATTAACAATTGCATCATCAGGACTTCGTGCAGCTAATGCGGCACTCAACACTACAGGTAATAATATCAGTAATGCCAGCACGGAAGGTTATAGCCGTCAGGCGGTTATGACGGAGGCAAGCAATGCTCTCCGGGTATTTGCGACATATGGATGTGCAGGCGCCGGTGTTGAAACGATTGCCATAGAGCGTATACGTGATGCTTTTTATGACGGAAAATACCGTGATAACGAAACCAGACTGGGAGAGCAGGATGTTAAGGCATACTATATGCGTATGATAGAGGACTACATGACCGATGATAAAATCACCGGATTCAAAACCATCTATGATAAGATATCCAATGCCCTGCAGGAGATAACGAAGAACAGCAGCTCGGCTTCTACGAAAAGGGAATTCATATCAACAATTCAGACGCTGACGGATTATTTTAACAATCAATATGGCAATTTACAGAACTTACAGTCAGACGTCAATGATGAAATTAAGATGCGTGTGGATGAAATCAATTCCATTGCACAGGATCTGGCTACAGTCAATAAGCAGATTAATGTTATCGAGGTAAGAGGTGTAACGGCGAATGAGCTGCGCGATAAAAGGGATATGCTGATAGATCAGCTTTCTGCGATTGTTGACGTTAAGGTTATTGAGATGCCAATGTATGATCAGGCGGGCAATCCGTCAGGCTGCAACAGATGCATCATTAAGATTGCCGGAGAACAGACATTAGTTGATAATAGTGACTATAATCAACTCGTATGCGTAGCCAGAAAGAATTATGAGAAAGTAAATCAGTCTGATGTTGACGGACTCTATGATATCCAGTGGACGAACGGTCTGGATTTCGGTCTGTATAACGCGTCTATGGGCGGCGAGCTCAAAGGATTGATTCAGATGCGTGACGGTAATAACGGTGAACATTTCAACGGTACCGTTGAGAATATCTATTATGGCAGGGAGACAACCAGAGTAACTGTAAACACCACCGCAGATTATCTTGAGAGTATGAGTAAATGTAAGCTTTCCGATAAGGGCGGAAAGATAGATATTGGAAATCAGACTTATTACTATACGGATTGGTCTTACGATGGCGACGGCAATTATACGTTTGTCATAGATAATAATATGAGCGATGAACCACTGATAGCCGGTAAACAGGGAAAAGAGGTCAGCATTGGCGCTGATGTCAGATATGAGGGAGTTCCTTATTATATGGGTCAGATGAATGAATGGCTCCGTGATTTCTCTAAGGCACTCAATAATATCTTTACTGAGGGCTGGACGGAAGCAAATGAGGATGCGGGAATTCTTTTTACCGCTTTTTATGCTAACGGAGACGGACAATATTCAGAAGCTGAGTTGAATGACTCCAAAAGAAACGGTAAAGGCTATTATTACATGACTGCCGGAAACGTATCTGTTACCACACAGCTTGATAAGGACCCTTCGAAGCTGGGAACCAGAAGTGACGCGAGTAACGGTGTGGAAGAATGCGAGCAGGTGAAAAAGGTTATTTCCCTGATGTCAGATACGAATCAGTTCAGCTTCCGTGGAAGAGATGCAGGCGGTTTTCTGGAGTGCGTTCTTTCTGATGTGGCGTTGAATGCAAGTAATGCTAATACTCTTTACAGCACTTATTTAAGTCTGGAGACCAGTATCGATAACCAGAGAATTTCAATTTCTGGTGTGGATGAGGATGAAGAGGCGGTGAGCCTTGTAAAATATCAGAATTCTTACACGCTTGCTTCAAAGATGATTTCTACTTTGACGGAGATTTACGACAGATTGATTTTACAGACCGGCGTATAAATCGTCCGGTGAAAAGATTTACTAAGAAAGGTGTGATACGATTATGAGAATGACGAATAAAATCATGCGTAACAACTCGCTCTATAATATCAACCAGAATAAGCTTTTGGAGGATAGACTGAGCAACAGCATGACGAATCAGAGTAAGATTACCAGACCATCTGACGACCCGATTGTTGCTATAAGGGCGCTGCGTCTGCGTACTAATGTTACTACTGTGTCACAGTATTATGATAAAAATGCACAGGATGCAGACAGCTGGCTCTCAGTAACAGGCGACGCCATGGATACTGTAGGGGAAGTCTTGAAAAGCCTGTACAGTCAGGTTACTGATGCTTCCAAGAAGTCATTGACATATTCGGATTTGAAGATTATATATGAGCAGATGCAGTCTCTGACGAAAGAGTTCTATGCAAGCGGAAATGTGGATTATGCCGGCAGGTATGTATTCTCAGGATTCAGAACAGACACACCGATTACTTTTACCGAAGAAAATATATTGGAGTTCAATCAGGATCCGGATAACAGAAAGACTTATGTAATTGAAGAGAGTTTCGGATATGACGATATTTCAAGTATCAACTATACTGACTGGGAGAATGCCGTAGATTTAAATAATAACAAAGACGAAAGAGATGTTGTTAATACGACGCTGTATCGCTTTAGATTGTCATACGACGGTTTGAATAATTCCGCAGCAAACGGTGATGATGTCAAACCCGAAGATTTCCAAATTTATGTGGATCTGGCTGACGATCCGACAGCTGCAAGCAATCAGATATCTGTAAAGGTATATGATGATGCAGAGACTGCATATAAGGCTGTAATTAACGCGTCAAAAAAAGTTCCGGACGATGAACCTATAGTAGCTTACATTCCGTCTACCGGTGAAGTTGTATTCAGCGAAAGTTATTTCAAGGGTACGACTGATTTAGGTCCGACTACAATAACGGAAAAAATGCAGGTAAGAGTGAAGTATTCAAAGAGCGACTGGCAGGCAGGAGATATCAATCCGGTTCATTACTTCCACTGCATCGGTACCGATGAGAGAAATAAAACTGACGCAATGAAGCTGGAGGCTGCTGAGGACGCATTAAGCGGGGTTCAGGGTGTCCTGAAAGATGTTCAGGATGTATTGAAGGATCTTCGATACGGAACCGAGGATTCTTTGAAGGAAGCTGATGAACTGATAAAGGCGGCCGATGAAAAATTAGGTAAAATAAAAGCTAATGACGGCGATGAAGACACGAAAACAGCTCTGGAAGCTGCAAAAACAGCGTTGGAAGCAGCCGTGGCGAAGGTAAACCCTACTATTTCCGGCGCGGCATTGGCTGATGCGCGGATAGAAACCATGAGTGCGATAGACTCTATACAGAAGGCTGTTGATAAGGCACAGATTGAGGTCAACAGAATAAGAAATCATCTGGTAGAGTATAATCCCGATGAGAAGGATCAGGATATTTACTATGATGTAGGATTCAATCAGAAGATTCAGGTTAATACTCATGCAGATGAAGTATTTACTCATGGAGCCAGAAGAGATGTGGATGATTTCTCTATCTATTTAGAGCAGCTTCGTACCGTGGAAGACAAAATCAGCGATATTGAAGGCAAGATGACGGAATATGCGGAAGACAGCGATGAATATAAATCATTGAAGTTGAAATTGGATGCAGCTAACAAGGCATATACGTATATCCGTGATAATGTTCAGACCAGATTTGAAAATCAGATTACCAAGTATCAGAAGTACATTGATGATAAAAATGTAGCCGTTACCAATAACGGTACGAGAGGAAGCCGTCTGGATTTGATTACCAGCAGACTTATGAATCAGAAAGCAACATTTAAGGATTTGCAGAGCAGCAATGAGGATGCTGACGTATCGGAACTGGCTGTGCAGCTTAAGAGTTCAGAATTGACTTATGAAGCAGCATTGATGGCGACCAGCAAGATTATGCAGACGAATCTGATGAATTATATCTAAAATATTGCGGTATGAAAACTATATAATGGAGTATTTTGCGTAGGAGAGGTAAAACTTATGAGGATAACTACAAAAGTATTTGGTGAGATTACAATTGACGATGATAAGATTATTGAATTCCCAAACGGAATCATCGGCTTCCCGGAATTGACACAGTTTGCACTGGTGCATGATTCCGAAAAAGGCACAGAAACCATTCACTGGCTGCAGTCTTTGCAGGAGCCGGCATTTGCGATGCCTGTCCTTGATCCGCTGTTAGTATGTACCGAATATAACCCGGAAGTGGATGATGAGCTGCTGAAGCCATTGGGTACACTGGTACCGGATGAGACGTTAGTACTGGTTACGGTGACGGTTCCGAAGGACTTAACCAAGATGACAATCAATCTGAAAGGACCTTTTGTCATTAATGTGGCGGAGAAGAAGGCAACTCAGGTGATTGTCGAGGGAGATAAATATCAGGTAAAATTCCCTATTTATGATATTTTAAATGCCAATAAGAAGAAAGCAGGTGAATAAATGTTAGCTTTATCCAGAAAAAAGAGTGAAGCGCTCATAATCAACAACAATATTGAAATAACAGTGTTGGAAATCAAGGGAGAACAGGTGAAGCTTGGCATTAACGCACCGAAGGAAGTACCCGTATACCGCAAAGAGGTATATATCCAGATTCAGGATTCAAATAAAGAAGCTACTAATACAGATGGATTAGCAGCTTTGGAAAATCTACTGAAATAGAATTTGTAACATTTTGGCAAGCCGCATTTCATATGTATGATGTGCGGCTGTTTTTTCGTATCCGTTCAGGGCGATTTCGAGCCTTTCTGCCTCATGATTAAGGTAGTAGTTAATCTTATAGATTAAGTCTTCCATACTCTCATAGACTTCTAAATCTTTGCCTATTTCAAAATATTCCGGTATCTCCGCCTGATAGTTGGTAAGAAGGAACCCCCCGCTGCCAAGGATATCCCATATACGCAGTGAAAGACCGGTTTCAATCGGGCGCATGGTCATATTCAGATTGATTTTGCTTGCATGAAAGACCTTCGGCATCTGTGTCAGTGTATCTACGCCGCCTTTTACGTGAACATTAGGAAGCATGGAAGCATCGCTGCGTGTATATAGTGATACGTTAAAATGTTCCGACAATTTCTTTAGGGTAGCCAGTCTTTCGACATTGGCAAGTTTCATGCCGATATATTGATGCGCTGCCAGATATCTGTCAGTATCCATGAATACATCCTGACCTTTATAAAAGCCGGGATCCGCAGCGGCAATTTCATTAATGATATGTTCAGGAAGAACATCATATATAAAATTATAGCCATAGACCTTCATCTGGGCCTGAATCAGACCGTTTACATACCCTTTCGTATAATCTGAAAGGACAAGATTGTCATATTTGCATTTTTCCGAATACAATGAACCTACAAAACTGACATCACTGTCGTATTTTTGATAATCCTCATCAGTCATGCCCATGATTACCTTTTCAAGACGCTTCACATTTACTGCTAACGGCAGATAATATATATTTTCAGGGTTATAGGGGTGAAAAAATTCATACTGTGCCCTGTCAAATAAAAAGATACGGTTCCATTCATTCTTAAGAGCATTGGAGAAAAGCTCGGCTACAGGGCTGTCAACACTCCAGCATACATAAGGAACTTTAAGGCGGTTACAGGTATAAGAAATCGCAGGATAGAAGTTAATACTGAATATGAATGACAGCTTATGCGATAATATCCAGCCAGCCACTTTTTCCGCGCACTGCGCAGGAGTTACACTTTTGTCAGTCATTTCCGTTTTTTCCTGATGTACGGTGATACCGAAGGATTCAAATACCTGAATGACATCAGGTTCACATATACTGTTGTAACGGTAAATAAGTATTTCCATTTTAATATCCTTTCTAAACCTTTACCTGTATATAATCATTTGCTAAGCATTATTTCAACAACCAGAACTTAGGTAAAACAAACAAAAACGGAGCGATTACGCTTGCGACGAGCCCCGTTTTTGTTTGTTTTATCTAAGTTCATACCTTGTGAAAACGATGGCTCATATGATATAATAACACAAAACCACGTTTAGGAGAACAATAGTGAGAATTTTATTTGTAATGAGCAGAACACAGACTATCATAGGTATGATGAGGGCGTTAGTTGGAATGGATTATGAAGTGGCATTATATCCGTATACGTCGGAAGATATGAATACGGATGAAATTGCTGAGCATCTCATGGCATTTCTTAAAGACAACAGAATAGATTTCGTGCTGTCCAATGTCTTTACGCCTATGGTGGGAGTGCTGACACATGAATTGGGAATAAAATATGCCGTATATGGAATGGACTCGCCCATGTATGAAACATATTTCCCTGTATGTCCGAATTATGACAACTGCTATCTTTTCTATTTCGATAAAAGGGAATACCAAATGGCGGTGCAGAAAGGAAAAAAGAATGCATATTATCTGCCGCTTGCTGGAGATATGGGACTGACCGAGAATCTGGTTATCACAGACGAAGAAATAAAGAAATACAGATGTGACATGTCGTTCGTCGGCGCGTTGTACTGTAATAACGTATATGATAAGTTTATTGAACGCTTTCCGGTTGCTTCCCAGCAGCTTTTTGCTAATATTATGGAGCAGAGCGCTTTTAATTGGGATGGCGAGGACAGGCTGGGGGCGTTCATGACGCCGGAATTGACTGCCCATATCCATGAACTATGTCATGAGATATATGATAATCCTTATGAACTGCCACTCGAGTATTATTATAAAGCATTCTTTTTTGCAAGGAAGCTGACTCATATAGAGAGGACTTTGTTAATGGAGCTTCTCTCGGAAAGATACGGTATTCATCTGTATACCAGAGACAGTGAGGTAGTTCCTGACGGTGTAAAGAGGTTCCCTGAGGTAGATCAGCAGAATGAGGCGTTTAAAGTGTTTTATTCAAGTAAGATAAATATTAACATCACAATGCGCAGCATAGAGAGCGGCGTTCCGATGCGTGTTTTTGATATTATGAGCGTGGGAGGATTCGTTTTGTCGAACTATCAGGAAGAAATACCGGAGTTATTCGAAGAGGGAAAAGAAATTGTGACATTTAAAACGCCTGAAGAATTGCTGGAGAAGGCTGACTATTATCTTTCTCATGATAAAGAGAGGCAGCAGATAGGAATAAACGGATATAAGAAAATTAAAAAATGTTATACATATGAACAACAAATTAGAAAAATAATATCAATTTTATATCCGCCGCACTAAATTATTTAATTTTTTTTCCGATATATACAGCAAGAGACTACTTTGCATAAGTGGTCAGGGCGATTTTTAAATATGTTACTATTAATAAAATATCACATGGAGGTGATTCATAATGGCAATTGAACCATTAAGCAGTGCAATGACTTATCAGGCACAACCGGTAGCGAAACCGCAGGTGCAGCCTGTACAATCGGCAGACATGGAAGTTTCGCCAGACGACCAAACAGTAAATGTGGATACTACCACAGCGGCTGTCAATAAGCCGCAGGCAGAAAACAATGAGAATGGCGGTAGTGAAAACAGCGGCAATAATTCCGGTAACGGTATGCAGCAGGCTGTGAACTCACAGTCAGCCAATGAACAGCTGAAAAAAGCGGTTGCAGAGATGAACCGTAAAATCAGCAACAGCAATGAAGAGGCAGTTTTCGGTATCCACGAGAAGACGAACAGAATTACTATTAAAATTGTGGATAAGGACACAAAAGAAATTATCAAGGAATTTCCGCCGGAGAAGACTCTGGACATGATTGCCAAGGTCTGGGAGATGGCAGGAATCCTTGTAGATGAGAAGAGATAGGAGGTATATAGATGGCAATCAGAATTACGGGTATGTATTCCGGGCTTGATACGGAGAGCATTATCAGCGAACTTGTATCCGCACAGAGTGTGAAGAAAAGCTCTATGGTAAAGGCGCAGACCAAATTAAGCTGGAAGCAGGATGCATGGAAAGCATTAAATACCAAAATTTTCAGCTTTTATTCAAATACATTAAGTAATATGCGTTTTCAGGCTTCTTATAAGAAGAAGACGACGAAGGTATCCAACTCCAACGCCATAAGCGTTGTTACGAGTGCAGACGCAGTTGACGGCGTAAGGACAGTTAGGGTTGATAAACTTGCTAAAGGTGCATACCTGACAGGCGCTGACCTTACCGGTAAAGGCGACGTCGGTTATACAGGAGGCGCTTCTTTGGAGAGCCTGCTTAAGCATAGCAAGCTTAATACCGGTGATGATACAACCGGTCTTAGCAATAGCAGCACGCTTAACGGAAGCTTCAGCGTAGTAGGAGCAGACGGTTCTTCTTATAAGATTAACGTAAATTCAAAAACTACGATTAATGATGTGGTTGATCAGCTGAAGAAAGCAGGTCTGGACGCTAATTACGATCAGGACAGCCAGAGAATATTCGTAAGTGCAAAGAATACAGGTAAGGATTATAACTTTGCACTGATTGGAAATGATGAAGGCGGTTTGAACGCTTTAGCCGTTCTGGGACTTTTATCAGATAATGATTTAAAGAGCAGCGAGTATACGAAGTGGGCGGCTTATAAAAATGCCGATGGAACTCTCACCGCTGACGGTCAGAAAGTCTATGATAAGATGCTTGCAGATAAAGTGGCGGCATATAAGAAAGAATGGGATTCTCTTACAGCGTCAAATAAGAAATTGAAAGAGGCAAATGAAAAGATTGCAAGTGCAATGGACGATACCGATGTGGTTGGTTCAAAGTTCAATTCCGATAAAGGAAAGACTCTGTCCTCTATTTATAATGATTTGTACAGCGACGGCGGACTCTATGATAAACTGCAGGATGCAAAAAAGGCATATGAAGTTGGAAAGAATAATGGTACATTAACGGATGGTGACAAGGATTATCTTAAGCAACAGATGGAAGCTGCGCAGAAGGCATATGATGATGCCAAAGCGGAAGCCATTGATTATCTTGATGCCATGCGTGAAGGACCGCTCGTTGAGAAAAAGGTAAAGGTTGCTAAGCTCGATGAAGATGGCAACGAGGTTAAGGACGATGACGGTAATACTGTTTATGAAGAAAAAACAGTATACCAGACGGCGAAAGATGCAGACGGAAATGTTATCTATGAACAGAAAGTAGATGAAGGCGGAAGTCCTGTTTACGAACAGAAGAAAGACGAGGATGGAAACCTTGTATTTGAGGCTGACGGAACGACTCCGGTATATGATACGGATAAGCCTGTTTATGATAAGGATAAGCCGGTATATACGACAGACCCTGTAATGGTACATGACGGCAAAGGACTCACAAGCCAGTGGAATAAGTATCAGGCTGACGGAACTTTACCTGACGGCATGACTGCAGATGATCTTAAAGCACAGATTAATTCATACAATAAGTGGATTGATGCTTTCACTAATACCGAAGCAAACCGGAACACCATGACCAAGAATGATGCTCGTATATCGGAGATTGCAGGAGATAATGGTTATATTACGGTTTCTGAGGGAGACGATGGGAAAACTACGGCTGAAAGCAGTCAGAAGCTTAAAGATGATGTTATGACTGAATTTAGCAATAAGGTAGCTGCTGCACAGTCTGTTACGGCTGAGGACAATAAATATGCAAAACTGGCAGGCGGTACCAAGATTGAAGGTCAGGATGCGGAAATTTTACTAAATGGAGCGAAATTTACTTCATCAACAAATACGTTTACCGTAAACGGTCTGACGCTTACCGCAATGGAAGAAACTCATGGCGCTGAGGTAACTCTTACAACGTCTACAGATACGGATGGCATCTATGACATGATTAAGAATTTCTTCTCTGAGTATAATAAGCTTATCAATGAGATGGATTCTTTGTATAATGCTGAGGCTGCTAAAGGATATGAACCTCTGACGTCGGAGGAGAAAGACGCTCTGTCCGATACTGAGGTTGAAGAATGGGAGAAGAAGATTAAGGATTCCCTGCTTCGCAGAGACAGCACTCTAAGGTCTGTATCCGGCAGCATGACATCTATATTGCTGCAGGGTGCGTCAGTAAACGGAAAGCAGATGTATCTGTCGGATTTCGGAATTGCTACACTGGGATATTTCAAATCCAAAGATAATGAGAGAAATGCTTATCATATCGATGGCGATTCAGATGATATGGATACCAAGAGCGCTGAGGATAAATTGAAGGCGATGATTGCCTCAGATCCTGATACGGTTATGAATTTCTTCTCACAGTTATCCACTAATCTGTATAATAATCTGACCGATAAGATGTCATCTATCAAAGATACGAGAAGTGCTTTTACGGTTTATAATGATAAGGTGATGAAGAAGGAATATGATGCATATACGGATAAGATAAAGAAAGAGGAAGAGAAGCTGAATAAATTGATGGATAGCTGGTACAGCAAATTTTCCAAGATGGAAACCGCACTGTCTAAGCTGGAATCCAAGAACAATTCTTTGGCGAGTCTTTTTGGAAATTAATAAAATATATTGCATATAAGAATGGTGTGTAATAGTAAACAACAATAGTAATGTTGTTTACTATAAATCAAGGAGGAGAATATGGCTATGCCGGCACGCAATCCATTTGCAGAATATACAAATAACAAAATATTGACTGCTTCCCCTGCGGAAGTAACGTTGATGCTGTATGAAGGAGCTATTAAATTTTGTAACATTGCAATCGTATCCATCGAGCATAACGAGCTGGAAAAAGCTCATGTAAACATCAAAAAGACACAGCGTATTATAGAGGAATTCAGAAATACGCTGGATCACCAGTATGCGGTTGCAGAAGAGTTTGACAAGATATACACATATCTTCTTCAAAGACTGTTGGAAGCCAATATAAAGAAGGACAAAGAAATACTCGAAGAGGTCAATATGCACCTTAGAAGCGTCCGCGACACATGGAAAGAAGTAATGAAACGCTGCAATAAGGCGTAGAAAGGGTGGGCATGAGTCAGAACAGTGCACAGATATTACTGCAGAGCCTTGAGAAAAAAAACACTATACTTGATGCAATAGTCGAGCAGAACAGTATACAGGAGGATATCCTGAAA